>JAHEEX010000277.1 GCA_024640465.1 Sphingobacteriales bacterium
CTGGTTGCTTCATGATTTCTTCAAACTCCGTTTCACTCAGGCCAAATTTTTTCAGGACGTATTCTTTATCCGCCACCAGTTGTTCCGGGTCATAAATTGGTTTTGCCAGTTCTTCCAGTGCTTCAGCCTTGGTTATTTGCCCTGAGCAGATCAGTGTTGACAAATGGGCCTTACGTTTGTCGATATGAAATTTATACGGCAGTATATAAGCCTGGTAGAATTTAGTAAAAACAGATTCATAATGCTTCCCTCCGTAATCACGCCAGTTTAATTCCTTTGTGATGATTTCTTTTACTTTCTTTTTATCGTATGGAACGTAATTTAAAATGGAAACCGGTTTAAGCTGAAGCATCGCGGAATAATATACATACTTCTTAAAATCGAAAGTAGGATAGGTCTTTAATTTGCGCTTCCCAAATTGATCATGGATGTCTTTCAGGTTCCTGAAATCCATCTTACTATACAACCAGCTGGGAGGCATAATATGTTCTGTAACAACATTCGTCCCGCTAATGATATAGCCAATATTTTTTTCCTTTGCCAGCTTGTACATGGTTGAAAAAATAGCATGGTCACTCACTATTTCAATATCAACTACAGATGCCCGTAAGTAAGCCAGCTGGATATCCTTGAACTCTTCCCAGTTAACCACCAGTGTAAACAGATCGAATCCCAGTTTGGTGATTACATTTTCTACATTCATCACAGCCAGTTCACTGTTCCATCCGTTGTCCAGGTGTACGGCCAGCGGCCTTAATCCAAGTTGTTTTACCAGCAGGGCAACATAGGTACTGTCTACGCCTCCACTCAACCCGATCAGGCAATCATAGGGTTTATCTTTTCCTGCGGCCTTTATCTCCTTTACCAGTGCGTCCAGTTTTTTTTGTCCGGCCTCTCCAGTGAATACATCGCGGGCTTCCACCGCTTTATAATCGTAATAATAGTTACAGACTCCTTTTTCATCAAAACTGATATCCGGGTCTGCAATATTATCCATCACCGTTAATGTACACTGCCTGTATGCCGGATCTTCTTTACTTAAAACCATATCAGGTAATAATTTGTATTCTTTGTTTCTGCGCGGTTAAATTTTAGTAAACACCTGCTCCTTAAGCTCCTGCTGATTGGGATAACTAATAAGCACTGCCCGATGCGCCCGCTGGAATACGAAAAAACTTCCCGCCGCAACAGCAGAAGCCCCTTTTTCTATGGCTTTCCGGAAATCTTCCAGGGAAGAAGCTCCGCCACAGGCAATGACAGGTACTTTCACTGCATTAGACACTGCATAAATCATATCAAGGTCATAACCTGAATAGGTTCCATCCCTGTCGATCATATTTAAAAATATCTCTCCCGCACCTGCGTCTGTCATTTTTTTGGCATAAGTAACAGGGTCAAAGCCAGTATCCTCCTTTCCGTTCTTTACCATGACTTTGAATTTACCCAGCCAGTTTTTTTTAACATCCATGGATGCAACTATACTTTGACTACCCACAAGCTGGGAAGCCGCAGTTAACAGTTCGGGGTTTTTAAAAGCCTGGTAATTGAAAATCACTTTCTCCACCCCCAGGTAAAAAAGTTCCTGCACTTGTTGTACAGTACTTACACCGCCACCATAGGCAAGCGGTATAAATGCCTCGCCGGCAATTTCTTTTATCCTGGCCATATCAGGCCCCCTGTTCTGCCGGGTGGCATCAATGTCCAGTATAACGATCTCATCAATTTCCTTTTCATTGAAGATCTTTACCGCATTGATCGGATCGCCCACATAAGTTGGATCCTTGAATTTAATGGTCTTTACCAGCCCGCCGTCCTGGATCAATAATACCGGTATGACCCTAACCCTTCTCATCAGTAATTATTGGCGAAATTATGCAAGAGTTTCATGCCAAACCGGTGGCTTTTTTCCGGGTGAAATTGAACACCAATGATATTACCCCTTTCAACTCCTACCGTAAACGGATAACCGTAATCTGCCGTCAACAGGATATCTGACTGATCTACCGGTTGCACATGGAAAGAATGGGCAAAATAAAAACGGGCGTCTTCAAGTCCTTCCAGTAAGGGGCTGGTTTTCGCTGCACTAACATCCAGCCAGCCCATATTGGGGATCTTCAGTTCGTCTTTCATCTTTTCCTTTTGGAAACGGATGGTCTTGCCATTGATCCAGCCCAACCCGGCTTCGGTTCCTTCTTCACTGGAGTTCATGAACATCTGCAATCCAACACAGATACCCAGCAAGGGAATTTTTTCTGAAAATACTTTTTGATGAATAATAGGAAGTAACCCTGATTCATTGATCCGTTTCATACAATTATCAAAATGCCCCATGCCGGGAAACAACAATTTTGTTGATTCAGCAATGGCGGCCGGGTCACTGCTGATGAGTGATTTAGAGCCTCCCTTCTTAAGCATGTTCTGAATGGAAGTGAGGTTTCCTACGCCGTAGTCAACGATGGTAAGCACTATACCTTCAAATATTTTTTACGGTATGCATCAAATCTGTCAGATCTGATATACCCATTATAGCTTATCTTATTATGGAAAGGGATACATTTATCCCTGTCAAGTTCTTTTATGAATTTAGCCGGAACGCCTCCAAGGATACAGTGACCATCAGGAAATGATTTGGTTACGACAGCGCCTGCGCCAACAATAGTCCAGTCTCCCAACACGACCCCTGGCATTATTTTAGCCCCGGCACCAATCCAGCAATATTTTCCAATAACAACCTTCCCGTCAATATGATGCCGGCTGTCGTAAACATCATGATTGGCGCTGACGATAACAACATTAGGCGCGATCTGTGTGTAGTCACCAATTTCAATTCCACCACGCCCCTGGATATAGCATCCGTTCATGATACCCGGATAGGCATCTACTCCAACAAGTATCTTGTCCACATCATATACTTTGCTGGTCCAATGAACCGGCCAGTATGCTTTGCGGTTACCGCCAAAGTTCAGCACCTTTTGCTTAAACCAAAAAAAGAAATCCGCTTTGCATTGATAATCGGGTGTATTACGTATAAAATCGAAATAGGAAAAACGTGAAAAGAAAACATTTAAAATGTTAAAAGGATTATTTAAAAGATATGTGATCTTTCCAGGCATATTAATTAATTACTATCGAATATAGTCTTTCCTGTAAGGAGCTAATGGTGTAAAATCACGCAATAAGTCAATTTGCTTGGAACTGAAATTCCACTTCGTAAATACATCACCAAAACCAACTCCTGTTGAATTCATCATATGGGTAGCTTCAGCAATTTTCAACTTCATTAAACATTTTAATACAAAACGGGAAATCACACTCTTTTTTTTATTTTGTATTTCATTAACCATATGAGGATCAAGAACGGCTGATTCCATTATCAACGCATCTGTATATTTATTAAACTCAATTAAAGATCTTGCATGGGAAATTTTTGAAGAAGCACTCCCTGGCGTTTCCCTGGGCCAGCTTACCCATCCTGCAATAAATAAAATGGGATAATGCAGGGCGATTCTAACCCTGATTTCATTATCACCACCTTTATAATCTGTACTTAGCAAACCTTCTTTTTTTAAAATGTTTGTATTAAAAAAATTTGACGCAAAACTGGAAGAGAGCATATCCTCCTGGCCAAAATAATGGTTGCGGATTACTTCTTCCGATTGCAGCAGGGCGGGAAAAACAATATTATTATAATACCCTTTCTGTATGGCCATCCCCGCCTCCGGAAATTTTTCACTCATCTCCACATAATATCCTAAGCCATGAGTGAGTAAAATATCATCCCCATCAATAAAGATCAGGTATTTCCCGGTGGCCATTTCAATGGCTTTATTCCGATTAGGATATTCCCGCAAATTTTTTTCGTTTCGATATTTCCTGATGCGGGGGTCATTGTATTCGCATATGATATCCCAGGTATTATCCGTGGAGCAATCATCGCCAATAATATATTCAAAGTTGGTATAGTGCTGTGCTAAAACACTTTCGATGGCATCCCTGACATAAGCCGAAGAATTATATGTAACAGTGATAACAGTAACGAGCGGACTATTTTCGAACAAAGGGTCACGCATAGGTATATTCCTTTCGATAAAAAGCAGCTATGTTTTTACGATACTGTTCCTTGCTATAATATTTTGCGCAAAGATCAAACTGTGTCGACTGATACGCTTGAAAAACATCAGGCTTGTCAAAGGCCTCAATATCTTTTGTTATTTTTTCCTGCATTTCTTCAACAGAGCTATA
>JAHEEX010000278.1 GCA_024640465.1 Sphingobacteriales bacterium
ATTGGCAAATTCATCGCTGGGTGAAATGGAAGGATGTGCTTCACTGGTGCCCTTGTATTGTGTTACTTCAAAAAGCCTTTCCCATTTATTGCGTGCCTCTGCATATTCTTTAGAGATAGGTTTTCCTGCAAGGGTATTGAGTGAAAACATTAACCCATTGCTTAAATTCCCGTTGTGCGGAATGGCCAGGATTTTTCCACCAGTTTTATCTTCGTAAGCCTGCATCCATTTCCATAAAGACTCCGGGTCAGCAGATGCTATCGTATTTTCCGGTATCATTTGCCGGGCTTCCTCTCCATTACCCCTGAATATAATATTGCGGTGTAAATTATTCCCGCCACCATAATTACTGGTCCACTCATACCCGATAAATGCGGTGAACTTTCCAGGCTGGTTATATTTATCCATGATGGTGGTGTTCTTATCCCAAACTGTCCTGGAGAATTTTTCATCAGTCAATTCCTTTGGCAGGTTATTGGTTGATTGCTGATGGATCATATCATTTTTGGTTTCAATCGCCAACTGCGGATTACCGGAAGTCATTCCATCATGCCATTTCTTAAGCAAAGGCACTTTCATCAATTCCGGATCTCCATCAATGATATAAGCAATTACTCCCATGCCATCTGAGTGGTCTGAAACAACCAGCCAATCAAGAGGGCGATGCAGTTTTGCCGGTTGCCCGGAATTATTTTTCACTTCTTCGCCCATGGCAAACCGGAGTGCATCTTCTGGTCCAATGGTAGTTCCTGCAGCGCCAGCATCTCCCGACCAGGCAGTATGTAAGTGCTGATCGCCCCAAAAAACTTTTTCAGGATATGAAGTGTTGCTCACAGCAGGCGCAACTTCTTTTGTAACGGAGTCTGCTGCTTGGGTGGATTCTTTTTGACTGGCATTATTTCCACAACTGGTAATAATGATTGCCAAGAAAAAGACGAAGATGAATTGTTTCATACAAAGTAGTTTGTGGGTTTAAGTTACGTATATTGTTTTACTACTACTTCTGCCCGTAAAGAATAACCTCTGCTTTCCCATTTAATACACCTTTTGTATCAAACCAGAACTCCACGCTCTTCAATTTTCTTTTTCCGCCTTTAAGGTCGATGGACCTGCTTTCTCCACCCTTTGGAATATCATTCTTCACTTCAATATTTTCAGGTGCACCATCTTCGTACACAACGACCATTTTGGACATATTTAATGGCGAGTTTTCAACCCTGAATTTTAACCTGCGAAAGGAATCATGAGGGCCAATTATTTCAATTTTGTCATGATCGCCATTGTGACCAGCTTTTACTCTTCCTAACTCTTTCCAGTTGTCGTTCACGATATTTTCCGAACTGCTTACTTTATAAGAGTGTAATAATGTTATAAATCCGAGCAGGACAAATAACTGGAGGATATTGAAGCGATTGCTAGTTTTTTTCATTGTATTTATTTTTTGAAGATTAAATGTTTCTTTTTTATGTTTTTGCCGGGGGATAACTTATGATAAGTTATCCCCGGCCGCTACCTTATCAGAATATTATTGAGCCATTTTGACTATAGTCCTTCTTTAATGAGCATAATTAAAAAGGGTCTTTCAAAGATTTGGTTTAGTTATATTTTCTGTTTCTGGGTATTTAAATAAAATACAGAAATTGCCCGCAACCGAGACCAGCCGCGGGCTCTAACTGATTATGAAAAAACCAACATGAAAATAGCGGTGTTCTTATAGGCGCGAAATTTCATATTATTATAATAAATCAACTTTCACTGTTTTAATTATCCCATTTATTTTGATTGGCGCTTTTTTATGGTAGCGGTTAGACAAAGGCGAACCCGGGTCTGCTCCTGCATCAAATTTTTCACTGGCTGTAAAAACATCAGGTACGATTCTTTTTACTTTGCTTGTGGTAACTGGCATACATTCAACATTCGATAAATCAGGCGCATTGATTTCTCCACAAAAAGTGGAGGGGCCGACAAAACCTCCATGATCCTCCAGGGAAATGGGTATTTTGGGTGAATTTGCCGCTAAGTGACTGGGATAAGAGCTGCTTACATATCTGCTCTCCGGTATACTTTCAACATAAGTACTTACTGAAACCGGGAGCGGAAATATCAAAATTGATCGCGCTTCCGCTTCAGAAACAGCTGGCTGAGTGCTAACATGCTCCTTTTGCTGAAAAGCAAATAACAGCATGGATATAGCCCATAAAGTGGCCAGTTTTTTCATTGCTAAAGCGTTATATAATAATCAGTTAAAGAAGTAAACAGGGGGATGACGGAATCAGGATAATTCAACAGGAAACTGGATATTTACGGGTGCAATATCAGTCTTGTTTAGCCGAAGTATATTAAAATAGCGTGATATATTGTATAAATTCAGTTAATCTTAACCAGAAAGGACAAATTAATAGCTGATGGAGAGGGTTTTTACAAATTGACCGGGTGTAGTGCCCTTCTCTTTTTTAAAAGCGTTGGTGAAAGTTGTTCGGTTGGTGAAGCCGGCTTCTTTTGCTATAGCATCTAATGTGAGGCCTTTCATATCTTCCCTCTGGCTAATTTGGATAAAATATTCCACCCTGAATTTATTGAGCCAGGTATTGAAGTTAGATTGATAATAATTATTGATGATGGGAGATAACTGGTAAACGGGTATATTAATATCCCTGGAAAGATCATGAATAGAGTAGTTTTGGTTCAGGTAAGGCTTCTCCTTGTCCATAAACAAACTCATTTTTTCAATTGTATTCTGCAATTCCTCTTCAGGGAGAGAAAATTTAGGGATGGAGGGATTTTCATACAATGGTTTATCCTCGATCTCAAGCTGTTTCTTGCTGTTCGGGACAACCATTTGAGGGAAAAACCCATATAGTATCCTGGGAGAGAAAAGTATAAACAGAGCAGATACAATCAAATGTATGGATAAAATAGTACCATTAAATCTAATTGTGTACCATTTCAGGTGGAGAATTAACCCGAAAATACCCGGAAAGATCAGGGGCAAATGCAAGACTGTAAGGGTTATAATGAACCAAAATAATTTATAGTTCATCGACCCACTACCCTCTTTTAAAATATGTTTGTTTCTAATGATCAACCTCGCCTGTAAAATCATCAGAAAAAAACTCCACACATACATAAATATATAATGAAATCCGTCGATACCCAACCACCCCTCCTGAATGCTTACATTTCGTGATTGATCATCCAGGTTCGCTCTTATTTGGGAAATTTTGTAGGCATTATCACTCAGGAAGAAAGGGGCAAGGTCTATACAGTAAAACAATGCCGGTATAAACAATAGCCAGTCGTTTTTTTTCCACTTTATCCCCGGGTAAAATGAATTCCGGGTATACAGGTAAAGAAATGGAATTACAAGAAATCCAGCTATATTACCGGTGCGGGAAAAGACTGGATAATTCAACATTTCCCGGCTAAAATTAAGCTGATTGACGAATAACATGTAAAGGATACAAAAAATAGAAACCGACAGTAAGGTATTACTGTTATTAATGCTTCTTTTCCTGTAGATTAAGAGTATAATAACAATTATAACTCCCAGGATTAACGCTATTTCTGGTAATGGTTTAAACATAATCAGTACTTGCAGAATCGTCAAACGGAATTAGAATTATGATGGTACACTAATTCCCGTTTTAGGGCCAAATTAACACTTTCCGGTCAAGATTCAATGAATCTTGACATACCCAAATGTTCCTTTCTCCGGACTTCCCCATGATGAGAGTATTTTCGACCCTCCGATTTGAAATGGTAGAAATAACCAATATCTGATATTCCGTTTCTACTTCAATTTTCGTTTTTGGATAAACATTTATTTAATAATATGAAAAAAGGCTGCCTCCTCTTTAGTTTCGTTCTGTCCGGATATTTACTTTTAGCCCAGGAAAAAAAAATTCTTGACTCCATTAATTTCTATGGCGCATTACCCATTCAGGTAGCCATTTTTGATAAAAAATTTGAGTTACAGGAAAACGGTCCTTTGATTGGTACCGAATTGTATCGTAAACTCCCAGAAGGATGGTCGGTTAATGCAAAACTTGAATTTGGTTTGCATTTGATCAATGGAACCAATTTCAATAACAGCGCCAATACCAGCGCAGATTTTATTGCCAATCCATTTTTGAAAAAGGATGTTTTTTCTTCCAGGCTTGCCTATTTTGGGATAGGACATGAAAAGTATGGGTCTCTGACATTTGGCAAACAATGGGGTGTATATTATGATATTGGT
>JAHEEX010000102.1 GCA_024640465.1 Sphingobacteriales bacterium
GACTCCTAAAACAGAATGGCCGGTCATAAATGGAGAAAATGATACACCTACCAGCCTGCTTACAAAATATGTAATTCCCTTGCTGATAATTGGGGCTGTTGCCGCATTTATTGGTTATGGGTTTATAGGTATTGACGCCTTCTTTTTTAAAATAAAAGGCATTAAATGGGGGGCCTGGTTTGCCATCAGGCAATTATTATCCGGTGTTGTTGGATATTTTGTAGCTACTTATGTTATTGACGCATTGGCACCAAGTTTCTCATCTGAAAAGAACTTGGGGAAATCAGCACAACTGGTTGCCTATGCATCAACACCCTCCTGGGTTGCTGCCATTTTCATGATCCTTCCCGCGCTCAGTATTCTGGGATTGTTGGGTTTATATGGCATTTATCTTTTTTATATCGGACTTCCCATATTGAAAAAAACTCCTGAGGATAAAAGAGTAGCTTATATGATCGTTGCTGCATTGGTCATTATTTTAGTATCCTGGGCAGCACAATGGATAATCGGCATGGTGTTGAATCCAATCATTGGTGATCCTTATGCCAATTCTGTAAATGACATTAAAAATCTTTTCAACAAATAAGTATTCAGTCGCCAGTCGCCAGTTGACAGTCGCCAAAAACAGCCGTGATTAATAGCAAACAGTACTAATCATTTGGTTTCTACAAAATAACCGGGCCACTAAAGGTAATGCCTTTGGCTGTTGACTATCGACTCCTGTATTCGGCTGTTGACTAACGACTATCGACTCTGCCTTTGGCTGTTGACTAATGACTCATGACTAAAGACTCCCGACTAACGACTCAGGACTAAAGACTAACGACTCCCACCTTTGGCTGTTGACTAATGACTCATGACTAAAGACTCCCGACTAACGACTCAGGACTAAAGACTAACGACTCCCGACTACCCAAACTATCGGACATCAAAATTCACGAATAAGGTTTCCGAACGGGGATGGCTTTGACAAGTAAGAATAAATCCTGCCTCTACTTCTTCATGCTCCAGCGCGTAGTTATGGTCCATGTCCACTTCGCCTGATTCGAGTTTTGCCCTGCAGGTACAACACATCCCGCCCTTACAGGCAAATGGCAGATCAATGCCTTGTTTCATGGCTGCGTTTAAAATTGTTTCGCCATTAAAATCAAGTTCAAACTGAGAAACGATACCATCTAACTGAATGCTAACCTGTGCCCTGGCATTCGCATAATGTTTAGATTCAGCCAGCTTTTTTTCATCAATATCTGTTAATTTCTGAGGTGCATTGAACAACTCAAAATGTATTTTTTTTGGATCGATACCTTTGTTTAACAGGAATTCTTTTACGCTGTCAATCATGGCTACGGGACCACAGATAAAGAACTCATCTATAGTTGAAAGGTTTATTATTTTTTCGCTTATTAATATACACTTTTCGGTATCAATCCTGCCGGCATGAAGGGCTGATTCTGTTCTTTCGCGACTTAAAATATGAATGATTTGAAAACGATCCAGGTAAATATTTTTTAGTGCTTCCAGTTCTTCCCGGAATAAAATACTCTTTCGCTGTTTATTGCCATATACCAATAAAAATGTACTGCCGGGTTCTGTTTTAAGGGATGTTTTAATGATGGATAAAACCGGTGTAATGCCACTTCCTGCAGCAAAAGCCACATAATTTTTCCTGACGCCCGGATCGAGCGCTGTGTAGAATTTTCCGGTTGGGGGTAACAATTCCAAAACATCCCCTTTCTTTAAAGATTGATTGGCAAAGGTGGAAAACTTACCTTCCGGCACCTGTTTGACGGCTATGCGAAGTTCATTATCGAAAGGACTGCTGCAAATAGAATAATTCCTTCTTACCTCTTCACCATTAAGTGTAGTCCTTACCGTTATGTTTTGCCCCTGCTTAAAACGGAAAGAATCAGCCAGTTCTGCCGGGATATCAAATACCACTGAAACACTGTCTGGCGTCTCCCTCCTTACTTCACTAACCTTAAGGGGATGAAAATGAATGGACATACAATGTGAATTTGATAATACGAAAGATTATTTTTTAAGCCCTCCGATAAGATTGGCTACCATACTTTCTTCCAGTTGAGCGGCAGAAATATTTTTCTTTGTACGATGCCAGAATTCAATACCTCTTACTGCACTTAACAATGTAAGCACAACCGCATAAGGCTCAATAATCCTGATCTGCCCGTCACGAATACCCTGTTCAATAATCATCTCCAGCCTTCGAACATAGATCCTTCGTTCATTCATAAAGGTTGCATGATAAGGTTCTTCAAGATATTTACTTTCATTATTAGCCACCAGTACTTCATCCAGCCTGTCTATCCACATGCGGATATGAAAACGAACTACAGCTTCTATTTTTTGAATGCTTGTGGTTTTCTGATCTGTTTCCAGTTCATTTAACTGGGCAGTAAATGCATTGGCAATTCGGAAACAGATTTCCTGCAGAAGTTCAGATTTGGATCGGATGTGATTATATAAACTGGCTGCTTCCACACCCACATCTCCTGCCAGGTCACGCATACCCGTAGCCGAAAAACCCTTCTCCCTGAAAAGCCTTGCAGCTGCCAGGGTAATCACTTCCTTCCTTGTACTGTTTTTAGTATTACTGATACGGGCCATTGTTAGCAGAAATATGAACCCAAAAATAATAAAAAATGCTAACAACTGTTAGCATTTTCCAATTACTTCCTTCATGACTTTATCCCTGATCTGCTATTTGTACTTTTGTATTTATTTTCGACTTTTCACTTTCGATTTTCCACTTAGGTTAATAGCCTCTTACGTCTTTGCCTTCCATATAGTTCATGAAAGCCTTATTTACCACCCTGTTTCCACCTGGTGTTGGATAATTTCCCGTGAAGTACCAGTCACCATTATTTGTAGGGCATGACTCATGCAAATCTTCGATTGTCTGGTAAATGAGTTCAACAGGCAGTTTCACTTCCGGTGGTGTTATCAGTTCGGCGATCTTTGCAGATATCTGCTCGGGAGTAAAAGGCTTATATACCTGCTTAACCAGGTTCTCCGTTTGAAGATGATTATTTCGTTGCATTTCCTTGCACCGGGCATACAGTTCATCAAGCAGGCTTTCCCTGCCGCTTTCTTTTAATAATGCAATGGCGGCCCGGAAGGCTATGAAATCCCCCAGCTTACTCATATCAATTCCATAACAATCAGGGTAACGGATCTGGGGCGCTGAAGAAACGATTAGAATTTTTTTCGGGGATAGTCTTGACAGCATTCTTACAATACTTTCTTTCAGAGTGGTGCCGCGTACAATGGAATCATCTATCACTACAAGCGTGTCTTCCCCATTTCGCACAGTACCATAAGTGATGTCGTAAACGTGCTGTACCATCTCGGTACGGTTCGAATCTTCTGTGATAAAGGTTCGCATCTTAACATCCTTGATGGCCACTTTCTCTACCCGGATACGACGGTTGATCATTTCCGTTAGCTTCTCTTCATCAAAGTCTTTATCCCAGGCCATGATGCGTTGTACTTTGATTTTATTAAGGTAATCTTCCATACCCTTGAGCAGGCCATAGAATGCAACCTCCGCGGTATTGGGAATGAAAGAGAATATGGTATTCTTTAAATCATTATTGATTGATTTTAATACCGGGCCACTGAGGTGGTGCCCTAATGCAATTCTTTCACGGTAAATTTTTTCGTCACTTCCCCTTGAAAAATAGATGCGTTCAAAACTACAGGCCCGGCGCTCAAGCGGTTCCAGGATCTGTTCAATGGTATAACTGCCATCGTTCTTTACGATCAAAGCCTGGCCTGGCATGAGTTCCAGCACTTCATTCTCTCCCACATTAAAACTGGTACGTATAGCCGATCTTTCCGATGCAGCTACGATCACTTCTTCATCAATATAATAATAGGAAGGACGTATGCCATGGGGATCACGGATCACAAAGGAATCTCCGTTACCAAGCAATGCACCCACATGGTAACCGCCGTCAAAAAGTTTGAATGATTTTTTCAGGATCGAGGATACTGAAATATTCCCGGGACTTGTTTCATCTTCTTTTACCTGGAAATGGTGTACAACTTCCATCATGGCAGCGAGATCGCTCTGCCGCTGGAATTCTCCGGGGTCTATATTGACCAGTGAAAAAAGCTCTTCGGTATTTACCAGGTTGAAATTACCCGCCATGGCAAGGTTGCGCGCGGGAATGGTGTCTCTTTTTATAAATGGATGGCAAAAATCTGCGTTATTTTTCCCCTGGGTTCCGTAACGAAGGTGCCCCAGCAGCAGTTCGCCCATAAAAGAAAAATGGCCTTTCATCAGGCCGGGATGCTTGCGGATTTCAGGCTGGTACTTTTCCAGCTCTTTGATCTCTTTGCCCACGGTGGCAAACAGGTCGGCGATAGACTGGGTTGCCACACTTCGAAGCCTGTGTAAAAAGGGGTACCCTGGTTCAGTATTAAGTTTTACCGTAGCGATACCAGCGCCATCCTGGCCCCGGTTATGCTGTTTTTCCATCAGCAGGTAAAGCTTATTAAGGCCGTAAAGGGCCGACCCCCTCTTTTGCTGGTAATAAGAAAATGGTTTACGTAAACGAATGAAGGCAAGACCGCATTCGTGTTTTATTGCATCACTCATGGCTGTTAAATGAGAAATGCAAAGGTAATGTTTAATGGCAAGAATGAAAGGTAGAAATGCCGTATTGTGCTGCAGAAATTATAACAACCAGTTTCAATCAGGTTAATTATGCACCATATTGGTGAAAGCTTTTTTAACCTTTTCACAATCCTGGAATTCCTTGTCAACCATGATATAATAAGTTGGCAGTTTGGTCAGAAACCATTTTTCGATGGCTTTTTCCTTTTTTTCTTCCAGCGCCTTTATGGCAATCTTGTTATAATCGTCTTTTAGGTTTTCCCTGTGGGGTTCGGTCTTACTGCGCAGGTTTACAATCCTGACACCTCTTTTCTCCCGTTCATCTTTAAATGTAAGGGGCATGGAGTATTCTCCAATTTTTAATTTATTCAGGTCTTTAACCAGGTCCTTATCAAGTTCATCAATGGTAACATATCCGCCACCGGCACCATTGATGATTCCTGCCGTAAACTTACTGTTCTCATCCTCACTATACTTATCAACTGCTGCACCAAAAGAGATGGAGCCCGTAATGAGTTTTGATCGGATACTGTCCAGCTTGGCTACTGCCAGGTTGATGTCTTCATCCGTTACTTGAGGAACCCGAAGAATATGACGAATTACAGCGTCATCGCCATTACGGCTTACCATCTGGATAATATGATACCCGAATTTGGATTTGATTACCGGTGAAATCTGACCGTCTTTCAGGCGAAAAGCGGCATTTTTAAAATCCGGGTCCCATTGCTTTTCATTCTTATTGATCTCATAGCGGCCACCGGTTTGCTTACTTCCCGGATCTTCCGTATATAATTTGGCCATGGTCTCAAAAGACTTTTGTCCTGATTCGATCTGCTTTTTATAATCAATCAGTTCATCCTGTGCAAACTTCTCCAGCTCACGACCTGCCTTAGGATAAATAACGATCTGGCCAACGACCAGTTCCATTTCATAGAACTTGAGGCTATCAACAGGTATCCTGTCAAAATATGCCTTTACTTCTGTTGGGGTTATCTTGACGTTTTCAACAATGCTTTTCCGCATGGAAGAAGCAAGACGGCCATCGCGAATCGACTGGCGAAAATCTTCTTTTACCTGGTATATGGTTCTGCCCGCAATTTGCTCAAAAGCTTCCTTGCCGCCATATTGCATGATAAAATAACGGATCCGCTGATCCAGTTCGGCTTCAATTTCTTCGTCTGAAACGGGAAGGGAATCTTTTTCAGCCTGGAGGATCAGTGCTTTATCCGCCATCATCCTTTCGAGGAGATAACATTCCGCATCAGGAGGCACTTCACCGCCCTGGCGTTTGATATCATCGATATAATTGACGATCTCTGAACGTAAAACGATCTTATCGCCCACAATGCCTACAATCTTATCTGCCAGCACACGGGGAGTCTGGGCTTTTGCTAAGACCAGTCCCAACAACATGATGGAAAACAGTAACCCTTTTTTCATACTCAAATTTGCACCTAATTAATTCCCTGTTCTAATACACAGGCCTAAATTTTTCTTAATTCTTCTTTAACAGGAAGGTTCATCAGAGTGTCCGCTTCACTTCTTCCTCTTCAAAAGCTTCTATCACGTCACCTACACGGATGTCGTTATAATTCTTCACTGTCAAACCACATTCCATATTTGATGCAACATCTTTTACATCATCTTTAAAGCGCTTCAGGCTGCCAAGCTCTGCTGCTTGTCCCTCACCCTTTGGATATTCCACAATACCGTCACGGATAACCCTGATCTTATTGTTCCGGGCAATCTTTCCGTCAAGCACATAACAGCCGGCAACAGTGGCTTTGTCAAATTTATACACTTCGCGTACTTCCACATTAGCCACAATTTTCTCCTGGATCTTAGGTTCAAGCATCCCTTCCATCGCACTTTTGATTTCTTCAATCGCATTATAGATGATAGAGTAGAGCTTGATCTGCACACCTTCCGTTTCAGCCAGTTTATTGGCCTGCAATGATGGACGTACGTTAAAGCCAAGTATGATGGCATCTGATGCGGTAGCCAGCAGAACATCACTTTCCGTAATCTGACCAACTGCCTTATGTACCACGTTAACGGCAATTTCTTCCGTAGATAATTTTTGTAATGAGTCACTCAGTGCCTCAACAGAACCATCCACGTCACCTTTGATGATGATGTTCAGTTCTTTAAAGTTACCCAGTGCCAGTCGACGTCCGATCTCATCCAGTGTAATATGTTTCTTGGTCCGTATACCTTGTTCGCGCAGGATCTGTGCCCGGCGGTTGGCAATTTCTTTGGCTTCGGATTCGTCTTCGTAAACGTGGAATTTTTCACCCGCTTGTGGCGCGCCGTTCAATCCAAGTATCAATACCGGTGTTGTCGGAGGTGCTGTTTCTTCTTTCTTATTCCGTTCATTCACCATCGCCTTAACACGACCATAGTGTTGGCCGCTCACAACCAGGTCACCAATACGCAGAGTACCATTCTGAACCAGTACCGTTGCCACATAACCACGACCCTTATCCAACGTTGCTTCCACTACGGTACCGCTTGCTTCCCTGTCGGGATTTGCTTTTAATTCAAGCAGTTCCGACTCAAGCACGATTTTTTCGAGAAGTTTATCTACGTTCAGGCCTTGTTTGGCTGAAATTTCCTGGCTCTGGTATTTTCCGCCCCATTCTTCAACGAGGATATTCATTCCAGCCAGTTGCTCGTATATCTTTTGGGGATTGGCCCCGTCCTTATCAATTTTGTTAACTGCGAAGATCATGGGTACACCGGCAGCCTGTGCGTGGCTGATGGCCTCACGCGTCTGGGGCATTACCGCATCATCAGCAGCTACAACAATAACTGCAATATCTGTTAATTTCGCACCACGGGCACGCATAGCCGTAAACGCTTCGTGACCGGGTGTATCCAAGAAAGTAATTGATTTGTTGTTAGGCATATCCACCTGGTAAGCACCAATGTGCTGTGTGATACCACCCGCTTCTCCGGCAACCACATTGGCGTTGCGTATGTAGTCAAGCAGGGAGGTCTTACCATGGTCAACGTGACCCATAATGGTAACAATGGGAGAACGTGGTTTAAGATACGCTTCATCATCCTCATCATCCGTTTCTTCCATCTCCATCTGCTTCTCCATGTCTATGAACTCCACTTCGTAACCAAATTCACCTGCCACGAGTTCAATTACTTCTGCATCCAGGCGCTGATTGATAGATACCATGATGCCCAGGCTCATACATTTACTGATAACATCAGCAAAACTTACATCCATCAAGTTTGCCAGTTCGCTCACACTGATGAATTCTGTCAATTGCAATTTGTTATCTTCCATTCCTTCGCCAACACCATCAGACATTTCATCACGCTTGGCCCTGCGGTATTTGGCTTTAAGGCTTTTACCTCTTCCGCCTGAACCTGCCAGTTTAGCCTGGGTTTCGCGTATCTTATTCTGGATTTCTTTTTCGTCAATTTCTTTTACTTCCCTGCGACCACCAGTACTTCCGCCACGTGTAGGCGTAAACCTTCCGCCACCGCCCTGACGACCAGGCTGTGCCGGCCTTGCGGCACCTGCGCCTCCGCCTGGATTCTTCTGGATGGTTGCACGCTGTTTAGCTGGCGCACCCTGTTGCTCTTTCTTTTCAATAGGAATGCGTTTGCGTTTACGTTTTTCATCTCCCCCCCTGGCCCTTCCTTCGGTTTCAACAGGAAGTACTATACGTCCTATTATTTTAGGACCTTCCAATTCTGGCGCTTCTATTTTCATAGTCTCCAGCTCTATTTCAGCCGGAATCTCTTCCACTTCTTCTTTAACATCTTCAACGATCAGTTCAACTTCAGCAGCCTTTGATTTTTTAGGTTTCTCCTTAGCCACGGGTTCCTCTTCCGGCGCCGGTTCTTTTGCTTTTTTAGGAATACCCTTTTTGGGGCGTGTGGATGAGTCTATTGTACTGAGGTCTATTTTATCGAGAATCTTTGGCCCTTCCAGTTCCGGTGCATCTATCTTCACTTTTTCTGCTGCAACTTCTTCCACCGGAGGAGGAGCTGTAACTACTTCAACAACGGGAACTTCAACCGGAGGAGTGACAACAGCAGCTTCTTTTTCGGCTGCCTTTTTCTTCACTTCCTTATGGAAAGTAATTTCCTCCTCGTCTTTCTTTTTCTTTGCTTCTGTAGAGCTGCCTTTGGGTATCTCAATAGCGTCACTCTTCGCCTTCGCTGCTTTGTCGGAAGAAAATTCCAACTGCAGGGAGCGATACATATCCTCCGAAAGTTTAGAAGTTGGTTTTAAATCATCCTTACTAAACCCTTTGCTGATCAAAAAGTCTACCAGTGTGTCTTTACCGATATTAAACTCTTTGGCCGCGGCCATTAAACGTGGTGTATTTGCTTCTGACATTTATCCTCCTACAGCTTTGTCGCTAGGTTTAATTCTATGATATATATTAAAAACAGGTATGCTTTTTACATACCTGTTTCATTACCCTTTTTGAAACTCTTCTTCCAGTACTTTCCTTAATTCATCAATGGTTTCTTTTTCCAGATCTGTACGGCGCTCCAGTTCTTCCGAAGACAATACCAATACACTGCGTGCAGTATCACAACCAATCCTTTTCAATTCTTCAATCACCCATGGTTCGATCTCATCGCTGAATTCATCAAGATCAATATCGTACTCTTCCATTTCGCCTTCGTTATCACGGTATACATCGATGTCAAATCCGGTAAGATCTTCCGCAAGTTTGATGTTCACTCCTCTTTTACCAATGGCAAGCGAAACCTGTTCCGGTGAAACAAAAACCTCGGCGGTTTTATTTTCGTTGTCGATATTCATGCGACTGATCTTAGCAGGTGTTAGCGAACGCTGAATCAGTAACTGTATATTATTGGTCCAGTTGATAACATCGATATTCTCATTTTTAAGTTCACGAACGATACCATGGATCCTGCTTCCTTTCATACCCACACAGGCACCCACCGGATCGATACGATCATCATAACTTTCCACAGCCACTTTGGCCCTTTCACCAGGCTCACGAACAATCTTGCGTATAACGATCAGGCCATCAAAAATCTCCGGCACTTCAATTTCCAGTAATTTGGCCAGGAAAGATGGATGTGTTCTTGATAATACGATGACAGGACTATTATTTTTCATTTCCACTTTCTTCACTACGGCACGAATATTTTCACCCTTTTTGAAATAATCAGAAGGGATTTGTTCAGATTTTGGCAGGATGATCTCATTTCCGTCTTCATCCAGAAGCAAAACTTCTTTCTTCCAAACCTGGTACACTTCAGCGCTTATGATCTCACCAACCCTGTCGCCATATTTTTTCACCAGGCTGTTCTTTTTCAAATCGCCGATACGGCTGGCAAGGGTTTGCTTGGCAGCCAGGATAGCACGACGACCGAAGTCCTGGATATCAACTTCCTCGTAAAGGTCTTCACCTACTTCAAAGTCAGGCTCCAGTTTCACTGCATCGCTATAAGCAATTTCCGCCAGCGGGTCCTGAACGGCTCCATCTTCTACGATGATGCGGTGACGCACAATTTCAAGGTCACCTTTTTCCGTATTTACGATAACATCGAAATTATCATCGGAACCATATTTCTTTCTCAACAGGGTTTTAAAAACGTCTTCCAACACTTTCATCAGCGTTGGCCTGTCGATATTCTCAGCGTCTTTGAAATCCTGGAAGGATTCGATTAAGTTGATACTTGCCATAACACATTCTTTTGACCCCGTCCACAGCCTGTTATCCAGGTTTTTGCAGATTCGGGAAATTTAGAAAACGATCTGAATTTTTGTTGTTTTTATGTTATCAAATGGAATTAAATGCTCCACAATTTCCTTTTTTTTGTTCTTTCCCTTTTCTTCTGTCAGGGTGATTTCTTTCTCTCCAACCTCCTTCAACACACCTGTTAATACCTTCCCTTCAATCGGGGTAACCTCCACCAACCTGCCAATATTCTTCACATATTGACGATGTAATTTCAGTGGTTCTTCCAGGCCCGGGGAAGAAACTTCCAGCGAAAAATCTCCTGCCGGGAATAGTTCACTTTCCTCAATTTCCTTATACAACTGCCGGTTGAAGGCAACACATTTTTCAATGATGACCCCGGTATCGGCATCCAGGTATACCTTAATGTTATTTACCGGCTTAATGGTAATCTCTACCAGGAAATAAGCGGGTTCCTGCTCCAGCAGCCCCTTCATCATCTGCGCTATTGCCTGGATTTGCTGATCTTTATTCATGGTTTGTAAAAAAAGAAGGGAACGGCTCCGTTCCCTTCTTTTATCTCTGTTTCCGGGGCAAATTTAACGATTAATGACATGCAAAAAAAATTTATTCCTGTCCAAGGTCATTGATTTATTCAGGGTGCCATTAGTACCTTGTACACAATATTAGATTTATGTCCTCAAAAGAATCCTTTTTTAGCTTTTTCAGTGAAAATAAGGCCCTGATTAAAGAATATATTGATACAAAGCTTGAACTGATCAAATTGCATGGAGTAAAAACCCTGTCCCGCACCATTAGCGTGGTAATGATCATTTTCATAATCTCCTTATTGTGCCTTTCGATCCTTCTCTTAATTGGAATAACCTTTGCATTTTGGATTGCTTCCATTACTGGCAGTAATATTGTTGGATTTGCCAGTGCTGCTGGTCTTTTTATCCTTTTTTTAATTGGATTTATTGTTTTTGGACGGGGAATGGTTCAAAACCAGATTATCAGGCGTATCATCCAGGACTCCATGGATGATGGCGAAGAGATTGATAATTAATTATATATAAATATGAAAAAAAATAGTATCAGAAATGTTGATGCCCTGGAAAAGGAGATTTATAAAAGAAGGCTTCGGCTTCGGGAAATAGAAAAAAACCTGGGGCATAATGTTGATCATATGAGGGATAATTTTGGTTCAATGGCATTGCAATCCTTAATGGGTCCGGGTAAAAACAGCACATTGGGTATCCCCGGAAACCTGATGTTACAGGCCATTAATAATGAAAAACTGCAAAACAGCCTGGCTGCACTGGTAGAACGATTGGCTGAAAAACTTGGAGACGGGATCCTCAAACTAACCGAAAAGATCCAGCATAAATAAATCCAAACCGGTTACTTATCTTAACATTTTTATTCGATTTCTTAGCAGTAATTTTATCCCATTATGATACTTCGTTTTCTACTGTATGGACTTATTTTCTACATGGTGTTCAAGCTGATATTTAATTTTATCATTCCATTGTTCAGGACTACCAGCCAGATCCGGCAGCAATTCAAAGATGTTAATACCAGGATGCAGGATCAAATGAATAATCATTATAATCAACAATCTCCCCGCGATACTCCGCGCCCGCAAAAAGTTGATAAGGAAGATTATATCGAATTCGAAGAGGTTAAGGAGAAATAATTTTTTGTTGAAAAAAATTATCGAAAGCTGTTATTCAGGGAGTCAAAGTTTCATTTCAAATTACCAAAACAGAAAAAATTTGACCACCAAGTTCAAATTGAAAAAAATCTTCTGAATAATATTATTTTTTAAAGGAATGTCGCTCCTCCGGAGCT
>JAHEEX010000103.1 GCA_024640465.1 Sphingobacteriales bacterium
CACTAACATATACTGATGCCCCGTTTGAGAGCCAGGCATAAAATTCTGATGCCTGCTCAAACATCCTGTCCTGAACATAAATTTTCTCAGCCTGATCACGGGAAAACGCCAGGCTGATTTTGTGCAGTACGCCAGTCTGCAGGTATTGTTGCATTTCGGACTGATAAAGAAAATCTGTTTGAAAATGTTGTTCACCAAAAAAGAACCAGTTCTTTCCCATTGCACCAGAGGCATCCCTGTCTGCCAGGAACGACCTGAAAGGGGCTACGCCTGTTCCCGGTCCGATCATGATGATGTCTTTTCCGGGCTCAGGTAATTTGAATGAACGGTTGCGGTGAACATAAAAGTTCACGATAGTACCCTGGGGAAGATCCCCAAGGAAAGTGCTGCAAAGCCCGAATCTTTGATCACCCTGTGCATAAAACCGGTGCTTACTAACCGTAAGGTGTACCTCATTTCCGCGTACCCTGGGTGAAGAAGAAACTGAATATAACCTTGGAGCTATAGAAGGGAGTACAGATATGAAATTTTTAAACTGATCAGGGTTTGCCGGCGGATAAATTCGCAGAAGGTCCACCAGGTCCATGCGCGTTTCCGGAATATCCTGTTCTGTAATTAAAGCATATTTTTTAATAACATTGGAAAGCAGGTAACAGATATTCAAATTATGCCGTAACAACTGCTGAACCGTATCCTTTGCTTTGGGTGTTTCTATTATCAGGTTTGGATCAATACCGGCAAGTTTAATAATCCGGTCAACAACCTCATGTTCGTTTTCGGGGACAATGGCAATGGCATCCCCAGGTTCATAATCTATGGCTTCTTCCGTTACAATTTCTATATGATAAGTTGACTTTGAAGAACCGGTATCATTTAGATTTATATGTGATTGTATTTTCCCGGAATAAATCTTTTTGCCGGTATGTTTTTTTGCCGATTCTGTGTTAAGAATTTCAGCAGGAGCTTTTTTCTGTTCTCTATTCCAGAATGTTGATATTTTATCAAACCACTCTTTTGCGGGCTCTTCAAAATCAACATCGCATTTCTGCATGGCCACAATCCTTGTTGCGCCAAGCTCTTCAAATCGCTTATCAAGATCCTCACCGGCCTTGCAATACAGTGGATATGCTGTGTCGCCTAATGCCAGGATACTATATTTTACTTTTGACAAATCAGGGCTTTCCTGGAAAATCCAGGAAAAGAATTTACGTGCAGACTCAGGTGGTTCGCCTTCACCCTGTGTACTAACAATGGCTAAAAAAAGGGATTCCTTTTCCAGATCATTAAACCTGTATTGATCCAGATTTGAACAATTTACGCCAATCCCAGACTGCCTCGCTGATTGCGTGAACTGAAGCGCAATTTTTTTTGCATTGCCTGTTTCTGTGCCGTAACAGAAACTTACTTTAGAAAAAGTTGGTTTAGCTACTTCAAAAGCAGCATGCCCATTTTGTTTTTCTGACCTGCCTTCCGCCACCAAACCAGACAGGTATCCATTGATCCAGATCAATTCTTCCGTTGTTGAAGAAGAAACCAGTTCATGCAATGTTTTTAATTTATTAGAAGGAAGCATGGGTTTGGGGGATTTTTTCTGAAAGATTTTCTTCAACAGGTGCAAAGAATTCAGCCTGGCCAATTCCACTATCGAACCATTTAAAGCGAGGATGAAGTTTAACTACTTCTCCAATAATTACGAGCGTAGGAGAAACATAGTCGGTGTTTTTTTTATCATCCAGATGATGGGCTATGGTAGAAATTTTTACCTGCTGAACGGGTGTTGTTGCCTGTTCGATTATTGCCAGTGGTTTATCCTCTGGCATTCCTGCCTGGAAAAGTTTTTCTGCCAACGCAGATAGCGTTTGTGCCGACATATAAAAAACCAAAGTATCTGTTGTTGTGGCCCATGCAATCCATTCCCCTTCAGTAACCAATGCAGGATTGTTGAAGGTGAGCAAGCGAACCCCAGATGCATAACCCCGAGCAGTTAGTGGAATACCGGCATAAGCGGCAGCTCCCAATGCAGCGGTAACCCCGGGAACAATTTCATACGCTATCCCTTTATTGGTCAATGTCTCCAGCTCGTCTAACACATTGGAGAATACAGATACATCACCTCCTTTTAGCCGAACCACCAGGTTTCCTTTTTCAGCAAATTCAGCCATCAGGTTATTAATTGTAACCTGGGGCATTGAACCTTCTTTTCCAGCTTGCTTGCCAACTTCAATTACCTGGATATTTTTCCTGCAATAGCGGCTAATTATTTCTTTATTTACTAACCTATCTGTTAAAACCACATCAGCATCCTGGAGATACCTGGCTGTTTTAACTGTTACCAGGTCAGCATCACCAGGACCTGCAGCTGCCAGAATTACTTTCCCTAGTTTTTTTGAATGTCCCATGTGATAGCTGAAATATTTATTGAATTAAAAGGGCTGCAACTGTACTGTTACTTGTTTCATCAACCAGGATAGCAGAACCATTCTGACGGAGAAATTCAAATGTGTCATAAGAAAGCGGGCTGGCTGTTTTGATAGTAGCCTTCACCACTTCATTCAGGGTAACAGGACCCTGAGGAATTTCCTGTTTTAATGTATTCACATCAAGTTTATAGGCAATGTCACGAATGACAGCCCTTACCCCTTTTGACTGGTGTTGCAGGTAATATTTGTTTCCCGGTATAAGCGGCTTTTCATCCATCCAGCAAAGCAGTACGTCCAATTCATTCCCGGTTTTTGGAAGATTGTCTGCGAGTACAATACTATCGCCGCGACTAATATCCAGGTCATCAGTTAAATGAATGACCCCGCTTTGGGGAGCAAAGATTTCCGGGACCTCGATGCCTCCAATTTCCAATCTTGAAATAGTGGATCTTTTTCCAGCGGGAAGTACAACAACCTCATCACCTTTTTTATAAATACCACTACTCACCCTTCCGGCATATCCACGATAGTCGTGTAACTCTTCTGTTTGCGGACGTATAACATACTGAACCTGGAAACGGGGATCAGATAGATTGATATCCGTTTCCAGGGGCACTTCCTCCAGAAACTGTAATAAAGCGGGGCCATCGTACCAGGGCATTTTCGTTGATGCATCAACGATATTATCACCGTCCAATGCACTAATGGGGAAATAAGTAATGTTGGTGAGTCCAAGTTGGTTGGCAACGGCTGAATAATCAATGACAATATTGTTATACACATCTTCTGAAAAGTCTACCAGGTCCATTTTATTAATGGCTACTACAACATGCGGAATTTTCAGAAGTGAAGCGATAATGGAATGCCTGCGCGTTTGTTCTACCACACCCTGCCGGGCATCAATTAATACAATAATGAGTGAGGAGCCGGAAGCACCAGTAATCATATTCCTGGTATATTGAACATGGCCGGGTGCATCGGCAATAATAAATTTTCTTTTAGGTGTTGAAAAATACCTGTATGCTACATCAATGGTAATTCCCTGTTCACGTTCAGCCCTGAGACCATCAGTCAATAATGCGAGGTCTATTCCGCCGTCCTCTCTTTTTATACTTTGCTTTTCGAGCTGCTCCAGCTGATCGGCCAGGATACTTTTACTGTCGTAAAGCAGGCGACCAATGAGTGTACTTTTCCCATCATCCACGCTTCCTGCTGTAATAAACCTGAGGATATTCATATTTTAATTATTAAGTGCTTTTATTAACTTAGAGGGCAGAGGGCAGAGGACAGAAAAACCGGCTGTTGACTCTTGACTCCCGACTCTTGACTCGCGGCTAAAAGTATCCGTTCTTCTTCCTGTCTTCCATAGCTGCTTCAGTAACTTTATCATCAATTCTTGTTTCTCCCCGCTCGCTAATACGGGTTGCTTTAATTTCTGCAATGACATCATCTATATTATTGGCTTCAGATTCAACAGCAGCGGTACATGTCATGTCACCAACGGTACGATAGCGAACTTTTTTTCGAATAACCTGGTCTGCCGGATCGAGGTTTACAAATTCAGAGACCGCAACCCATTGTCCATCATGGTCAACCAGGTCTCTTTCGTGTGAGAAATAGATGGAAGGCAAATCGATCTTCTCTGCCCGGATATAATTCCAAATATCCAGTTCCGTCCAGTTACTGATTGGGAACACCCTGACATTTTCGCCTTTATGAATCCTGCCATTGAAAATGTTCCATAATTCCGGGCGTTGTAACTTTGGGTTCCATTGGCCAAATTCATCCCGAACTGAAAATATTCTTTCTTTGGCCCTGGCTTTTTCCTCATCCCGTCTGGCACCACCAATACAGGCATCAAATCCAAATTCTTCGATTGTATCTAATAAAGTATACGTCTGCAACCAATTACGACTCGGAAATTTTCCTTTGGGTTCTGTAAGTTTTCGCTGATTAATAGTATCCTCCACTTTTCGCACAATTAAGCGGGCCTGAACTTCTGCAGCAAGATCATCCCTGAATTTCAATGCTTCGGGAAAATTATGGCCAGTGTCAATATGCACCAGTGGGAAAGGTATCCTGGCGGGTGCGAATGCTTTTTTGGCAAGATGAACAAGTGTAATGGAATCTTTCCCTCCACTGAAGAGAAGCGCCGGTTTTTCAAACTGGGCAGCAATTTCGCGGAAGATATAAATACTTTCCGCTTCCAATTCCTCCAGGTAATTCAGTTTTAATCGAGGCATATTTTATTTTTAGTCTACTTGATTAGTAGGTTATAGAGACAAAAAAATATTATTCGTTATGGATGTCAGATGGCGTTTTGCAAAAGTTGGGGAAATATGATCTTACTATATCAGGAATCTATTGCATTTGATTCATGCAACAAACAAACGGCATCAATGGATTGATCGTGAAAACTCTTTTGTCCAATAAATTCATTACAACCAACATGGCGTGCAGCTTGTTTATCCTACAAATATAGTAGACTTTAGTTAAAAATATGCCAAAGAGCAAAAAAACTCTTTCCGGGGTCTTTTTGGGCAGTCGGGTAGAATTAATGGATCAGGGTTGTAGAAATTCATTCCAGGTAAGACTAGAGACTAATATAAGAAGCCGGCATAAATTATATTATATTGATTTTAAGTGTTTTAACTAAATAATCAAACCATTTTACTTCCTCATAAAGGTTCTTTTCTTCTTTTTTAATTACGCTCTTTTCACTACATTCACCAACGCCTGTTTCTTTTATAAACGGGATGTTATTTTGGTACGTTTTTTCATTTTTTAACCTGTAATAAATAAAAATTATGTTTTGGTTTCTTGGTTTATTTGATCCCGGATGGAGGGATTTTTCAGTAAGGGTATCCAATACAGAAATCACCCTTATTTGGATTCTGGCCGCTTTTATTGGAGCATTGCTCTATCATTTCTTTATAGGCAAAAGGGGGAAAGTTTCTGCAGAATGGGAACAAAAATGGCAAATGCTGGACAAAGAACTGCATGATGAAAAGAACAGGCATCATAAAGTTAAATCACAATTAGATGCTGCATTGTCAAAAGCAAATTCATTTGCGGCATCGGCAAATGAGCTTGACAAATATAAAGTCAAGGTGCACGACATGCAAAAGGAACTTGACCAGGTAAAAGCACAGTCTGCAAAATATAAAATGGAATTTGATGCGGAACATGCAAAAGTAACTTCCATGATGGTTGACCATTCAGAAGTAGAGTCTCTGCGTAACCGTGTTAAAAACCAGGAGAAGGAATTGCAGCAATCCAGAACGGAGAATCAAAAAATTAAAACCGAACTTGACATTGCATTATCAGAAAAAGTACGCCTCTCAGCTTCCATGAACGAGAGCCAGGTAGTGGAGTTAAAACAAAAATTACAAAGGCTTGAAAACGATCTGCACAGTAGTCGTTTAATGGTTGTAAAATATCAGACAGAAGCAAATGCACTGGAAGAGGCTCGGAAGAAAATAAATGAAGAGAACCTTTCATTGGATGATAAATCAAGAGAATCGGAAAGTTTAAAAAATAAACTCAACCAGGCAGAAACTGATCTTCAGAAATCAAGGCAACAACTCGGCGAATTATCCAATCTGAGATCTCAGTTTGAAGCTTTAAAAGTTGAAAAAGAGAAATGGCAAAACGAAGCGGATGTTCAGGCTAAAAATGCCGCTTCCGGACTGGCGCTGCAAAGCAAGCTGTCGGCCATTGAAGGAGAATTGGTAAAACTCCGGGAAGAAAAAAACAAAGCATTGGCTGACCTGGATTCAGCGAGGGCTGAAAAGCCTATCGTCACTACATCTGCCAATGAAATACAACCACTAAAAGATCAGATTGCCCTTTCCATAAAATCGTTAGCAGAAATGGAGAGTGAATTAAAATCAACCATGCATGCTTTAAAAGTACAGGAAGATAAATTTTCAGTTTTACTGGATGAAAAAAAGAAATTAGAGGAAACCCTGGAAAAAATGGCCCTTTCGGTAAAACCTGATAACCTTAAGCGCATTGAAGGTATAGGACCGAAGCTGGAAGAGATGCTGAATGAAAACAACATTTATACTTTCAGGCAATTATCTGATGCTGCCCCTGCTCATTTGCAGGCTATTCTCGACAAAGGTGGAGAAGCTTACCGCATACACGATCCAGGTACCTGGCCTGAACAGGCAAAATTGCTTTCAGAAGGCAAAATTGAAGAGTTCGAAAAGCTTACACTGGAATTAAAAGGCGGAAAAAGGGTTGAGTAAAAGATAAACCAGGCACACAGTTATTAAAACCGGTATTATTTTAATCGCCTTCAGGATTACTAAATCACTTTAACTAATCCTGAAGGCGATAATATTTATGGATGATCATGAATAGTAAACGAGAATACTGAACAGGAAATTTTACAACAGATTCTTATTCCTGTGCCTTCAGTATAGAGATACATGCTGCCAGGCTTTGTTTCCAGGGTGGGGGTACTATATTATATACCTCTTTGATTTTTTCTTTACTCATTACACTATATGCGGGTCTTTTAGCCGGAGTAGGATAGGCCGATGTAGGAATCGGGCTTACTTCGCAAGAACTTCCTGTTAATTCTTTAATGGCCTCAGCAAACTGGAACCAGTTTATCATACCATCATTACTATAATGATATATACCCGGGATGAATTTACCTGAAGCCAGTATATCCATTATACATTTTGCCAGATCTGCAGCATGCGTTGGAGAGCCCCATTGATCATTCACAACGCTTATGGAAGGCTTTTCTGACATTAAGCGTATCATCGTTTTAACAAAATTCTTCCCATAAACAGAATATACCCAGGAAGTCCTGAAGATCATTGTTTGCGGATTGTATCTAAGCGCAAGGATCTCCCCTTCACGTTTAGTTTCACCATAAACAGATTGCGGATCAGTTGGATCTGATTCTGAATAAGGCTTTTGTGCATCACCCTTGAAAACATAGTCTGTAGAAATATGTATGAATTTAGCATTGTATTCCTTGCATACTGCAGCCAGTACACCAGTTGACTCCGCATTTACAAGTTTAGCCAGATCCGGCTCTGTTTCTGCTTTATCAACAGCCGTATACGCCGCACAATTAATACAGATATCAGGCTTATAAGAAAAGAAGAAATTTCTTACCAGTTCAAAATGATGAATGGCCAGGTCTTCCCTTGATAGAAAAAGGAAAGTAAATCCAGGATATTGATCGGCTATCAACCGGAACTCTTTCCCCAGTTGGCCATTAGCACCGGTAACAAGTATTTTTTGGGACATCAGGCAGTAAATTCAAAATTAGTCTTGATATCAGACAAGCCCGGTAGTATTAAATCTTTCTCTGAGACAATTGCTTTATCAGCAGGTATTTTCCAGTCGATTGCCAATGCCGGATCATTATAAATAATACCTGCTTCACTGTTTTTATGATAATAATTATCACATTTATACAATACTTCAGCTTTATCACTTAATACAGAAAAACCATGAGCAAATCCCTGTGGTATGAGGATCTGCATTTTATTTTCGGCAGAAAGTTCAACTGAAAAATGTTTTCCATAATAAGGCGAACCTTTTCTGATATCAACAACCACATCCAGAATTGTACCCTTGAAAACGCGAACCAGTTTTGTTTGAGCAAAAGGGTTAAGTTGATAATGCAGGCCCCGAATAACACCATACGAAGAAGATGACTGATTATCCTGTACCCAATCGAAAGCCATATTATTGTCAGCGAATTTTTTTTGACTATAGCTTTCAAAAAAGTATCCCCGGCTATCTTCAAAAACGGTAGGTTGAATTAGCAAAACACCGGGAATTGTTGTTTGAGTGATCTCCATAATTAAACTAAGTATAAAATTACCTTACGTTATACTGATGGTTATAATATTCCTGGTAAGCCCCGGAAGTAATGTGCTGAACCCAATCCTGATTTTCCAAATACCATTGAACGGTTTTTTCCAGGCCCTCTTCGAATTGAAGTGATGGCTTCCAACCAAGTTTTTTATTTAGTTTGGAAGCATCAATGGCATAGCGGAGATCATGTCCCGCCCTGTCTTTCACATAAGTTATTAGTTTGGCTGATTCACCAGGCTGACGGCCCAGCTTTTCATCCATGATCTTGCAAAGTAAGTGAACCAGATCAAGATTTTTCCACTCATTAAATCCGCCAACATTATACGTTTCCCCTATAACACCTTTATGAAAAATTACATCTATCGCGCGGGCATGATCCTCAACCCATAACCAATCCCGAACGTTTTCACCTTTGCCATAAACAGGTAAAGGTTTTTTGTGCAGGATATTATTGATCATCAGGGGAATAAGTTTTTCCGGGAAATGGTGTGATCCATAATTATTGGAGCAATTGGAAATTACTACCGGCATATTATACGTGTGAAAATAAGCTTTCACCAGATGATCGGAAGATGCCTTTGAGGCCGAATAAGGTGATCTTGGATCGTAAGGAGTTTCCTCGGTAAAAAATCCTGTTTCGCCCAGAGAACCAAAAACCTCATCTGTGGAAACATGGTAGAAGCGTTTGCCTTCCATATCCTTCCAGTAATTTCTGGCAGCATTAAGCAAAACCCCGGTTCCCAGTACATTGGTTCTTACAAATGCTAAAGGATCCATAATGGAACGATCCACATGGCTTTCTGCGGCGAGGTGTATGACCCCATCAATTGAATGATCTTTAAATAACTGGTTTATAAACCCTTCATCGGTTATATCACCTTTAATAAATTGATAATTAGGCGCATTTTCAATATCACGCAGATTTTCCAGATTGCCGGCATAAGTAAGGGCATCAAGGTTAATAATCCGGTATTGAGGATAATTATTAACAAACAAACGCACTACATGAGATCCAATAAATCCGGCACCACCGGTAATGAGGAGGTTTCTTTCCATATTAATCATCAAAATTATTATAAACTCCAATAAGCTCTTTCACTGATCTTATTCTTAAAGATTCCTTTAAGATCAGCAATCAACCCTGTAGGCCTGGTCATTGCATATAAATCCTGGGCCGTAAGCAATAAATACTTATCGTGAGGCGTTGCGATGATCACAGCATCATAATCCTGACCATCCACTTTAACCAGGTTCAGTCCATATTCTTCTTTTACTTCCTCAGCTTCTGCATATGGGTCTTCAACATCGACCGATATATTGAACGATTGAATTTCTTTTACAGTATCTATGATCTTTGAATTTCTTATATCACTGACATTTTCTTTAAATGTCACTCCTTTGACTAAAACCCGGGCATTATTTACATCCGGGGTATTTCTCAGCACATGCTGGATTACCTTTCTGGCAACATTGCGGGCCATATTGTCATTAATGAAACGGGATGCAGAAATAACCTTTGCATCATAACCCAAAGCTTCTGCCTTATGGGTCAAATAATATGGGTCTACCCCAATACAATGCCCTCCCACCAGTCCGGGTGAGAACTTCAGGAAATTCCATTTGGTACCGGCAGCCTCAAGCACATCATATGTATTGATTCCCATTTTGTCAAAAATCATGGAAAGTTCATTCATCAAAGCGATGTTGAGGTCCCGCTGGGTATTCTCTACAATTTTGGCTGCTTCGGCGACCTTGATGGTTGTAGCCCTGTGTACGCCGGCATCCACCACCAATTCGTAGGTTTTAGCGATCTCATCCAAAGATTCTGCATCGGATCCGGAAACTATTTTAATCACTGACCTCAACGTATTTTTTTTATCTCCCGGGTTTATTCTTTCCGGAGAATAACCAAGTTTAAAATCTTTATGCAAAGCGAGCCCGGAAATATTTTCTATCACCGGCAAACAATCTTCTTCCGTGCAACCGGGATATACCGTAGATTCAAAAACAATATAATCCCCCTTCTTTACAACTTTACCAATAGTAGATGAGGCGCCAAGTACCGGCTTGAGGTCTGGCACATTAAATTTGTCAACCGGAGTAGGAACGGCTACTATAAAAAAACGTGCTTCCTTAAGCACTTCTATATCATTAGTGAAGTGAATATCCCTGTTTTTAAATTCTTCCGCAGCCACTTCCTTGCTTGGATCAATGCTGTTTCGCATCATATCAATCCGTTTCTGGTTAATATCGAAACCTATGACTGATATTTTTTTGGCAAATTCAAGAGCAATAGGAAGGCCTACATATCCCAATCCAATTACAGCCAGCTTTGCTTTTTTATCTAACAGGTCCTGGTAAATTTTCATTTAATGCTATTAAACTCTTTGGGTTGTTTAAATAATTCTTCCCGGGGTAAAGAACGAAAATAATCATAGGTTATTTTCAAACCTGTCGCCCTGTCTACAAGGGGCTCCCAACCCAATAAAGTTTTTGCTTTAGTGATATCAGGTTTTCTCTGACGTGGATCATCAACAGGAAGAGGTTTGAAGATTATCTTCTGTTCTGTGCCTGTAAGGGCTATTATTTCTTTAGCAAAATCCAATAAAGATATTTCCACCGGATTACCCACATTTACGGGATAAGCATAATCGCTCAGCAATAACCGGTAAATACCCTCAACCAGGTCATCTACATAACAAAAAGAACGTGTCTGGCTGCCATCACCAAAAACAGTGAGGTCTTCGCCCCTAAGTGCCTGACCAATGAAAGCAGGCAATGCCCTGCCATCATTGAGCCTCATCCTGGGGCCGTAAGTATTGAAAATTCTTACAATGCGCGTTTGCACACCATGGAAAGTATGATATGCCATGGTTATGGATTCCATAAATCTCTTCGCTTCGTCATATACACCTCGTGGTCCAACTGGATTTACATTACCCCAATATTCTTCAGTCTGCGGATGGACAAGCGGATCACCATATACTTCTGAAGTGGAAGCCACCAGCATGCGGGCATTTTTTGCTTTTGCAAGTCCAAGGCAGTTATGCGTACCCAGCGCGCCAACCTTCAATGTCTGAATAGGTATTTTTAAATAATCAATCGGGCTTGCCGGAGAAGCAAAATGCAGGATATAATCTATCGGACCGGGAACATGGATAAACTTTGTAACATCATGATGGTAAAAATCAAATTGCTGAAGTTTGAATAAATGTTCAATATTCCGCAGATCACCCGTCACCAGATTATCCATTCCAATAACATCATACCCTTCTTTTATAAATCTGTCGCAAAGATGAGATCCCAGGAAACCGGCAGCACCGGTAATTAGTACACGCTTTTTCTCCATTTTTTTTATTTTACATTGACAGCAGCCCGGCCAATACTTTCGTAATGGAAACCAAGGCTTTCTATAGAATCGAGATCAAACAAATTCCTTCCATCAAAAATGACTTTATGTTTGAGTTCTTTTACAATCCTTAAAAAATCAGGCTGCCTGAATTCGTTCCATTCTGTTGCAATGATTAATGCATGTGCACCAGCTAATGCATCATATTGGTTTTCTGCAAAACGAACCTTATCTCCTAATATCGATTTAACGTTAGCCATTGCCTCCGGATCAAATACACTAACTGTTGCACCATCAGCCAGCAAAGCATTAATAATATACAATGCAGGAGCTTCCCTGACATCATCCGTATTGGGCTTAAAAGCAAGACCCCAAATGGCAAAATGTTTTCCTTTCAGGTCGCCATTAAAATATTTTTTGACTTTAGGGATAAGGTGCAGTTTTTGTTTTTCATTGATATCCATAACGGCATTCAGAATCTGAAATTCATAACCTACCTCATGTGCGCTCTTTACCAATGCCTGT
>JAHEEX010000104.1 GCA_024640465.1 Sphingobacteriales bacterium
CTTTAAACCGAAAGGCACAAAGAACCATCATTGGTAATTTGTGCCTTTTACGTTAAAAAATAATTTATAAGTGACAATTATCATAATTTAATCCTGTTCTCTACCGTACCTTGAGGGTCCTATAAAACATCACCCAATGTTACATAATTCAGCCACCTGGCTGTTGAAGACTTTTGCCATAATTCTATTTATTTCTTCTTGTGTGCAAAAGGAAACAAAAGAATATAGACTAATAACCGCAAAGGATGATTTAGGCATTTTTAATTTAACCAGATTTCATCGGAATTTTTACTTTTATGCAGATTCAGCAGGCACTATTACCATGCCCGTTAAAAATGGCGACTTGTTAGATATTTGGAAAGAAGATAATGGTATTCTTTTACGCTGCACCCCTGATTTTCCGGACTCTTTTCAACTTCGAGTAAAAAACGACATCATTTATATGAATGATAAACTCACAGGTTTGAGAATCCCTAATTCCCTGGATTCACCACAACTTTTCAGGAAATTAAAAAATACCGATTTTAAAAATTTAAAAACGCTGATAATTGGCGACTATATTCCGGATGCATACCTCCCATTCGTGGATTCAATAGCCAAAATAAATCCGGATATTGATCTGCATATTTATTTTTCAAACGAAGAAAATTCGGATATTGATTCATTAAATAAGATTGATTCAGTTATTGACAAACATGAAAAACTTAATTACGACAGTTTAGAAATTGTTTTCAGAAAAAATATTAAATGGCTGTCTGAAAGGTTTAATCCATTCTTGATTGCATATTATGGTTCCACGAAAGAACTTAAACAATTAGAAGTGTTTAATTCCGTACAAACTATCACCCTTGAAATAAATGAATTTGAAAAGGAAGATACACTACCACATTTCCCCAGTTTAAAAAAACTGGTGATAGCAAATGACGCTGACAGTTTAATCATACCGCGAGATTTTCTAATGCTAAATCCAAAGCTTGAAGAATTAATGATTCAAGGTAATTTCAACCCCGGATTATTAAATTGGAAGTCATTAAACAAATTACAAGCCCTTCGCATTGTTTCTGACAGCATATCATCTTATCCATATGGCCAAACACTGCCTGGTTTGCAAACATTTCTCATATCAGGCAAAGGCCATTTACCTGAAGAGAACATTTTGTCATTTAAAAATTTGAAAGAATTATCCATTCCGTGTTCTACACCCCAAAATGAATTTGATAATATCATTAAAGCTTTTCCCCATCTTTATTTTTTGCAAATTGGAGAAAGTGATACACTTCTTGTGAAAGACTATAGCGCATTGAAGAAATCAATGGATCTAAGATATCTTATTATTTCAGGTAAAAACGGCAAAGCGAATAGTCTATACCCGTTAAAAAGATTAAAATATCTTTCTCTGCATTCAGAATTTTTCGATGACAGCCTGCAAGTAAATGCATTAAAAAAAGCATTACCGGACACCGTTATTGAACCCAATGAAGGATTGTGCATGGGATCAGGCTGGCTATTATTCCTCGTTCCTCTTGTTGCGTTGGGTGTTTTTGCCGGTAAAAAATATCTTTCAAAAGCAGCATAGATAATGCATTCGGCGAAACTGTCACATCCATTAGCAAGGTCCCTGGCCATCAGTACAGGGCTTTGGAGCTTTGCAGTCTTATATCGCGGAACAACAGCTATGCAAATAGCTGCATCTGTTGTTTTATTGGCCACAGCTTTTCTGATAGTCATCGTATTATTCCCTCATAATGCAGAGATACTGCATAAAAATACCTGGCGATGGCCTTCCGAATCACGAAAAGTTTTATTGCTTTCAATAATGTTTTCTGTTTCTTTAGCCACATGGTATCGCATTAGTGAACAGATGAAACCGTTGCCTGTTTCAATACATTGGTTTGTTATATTATCCGTACTAATCGGTGCAACAGAAGAACTCATTTTCCGGGGTGTGGTGCAGGGAGAAGCAAGTCGTTGGAATACTACCGGTGCGGTTTACCTAAGTTCCCTGGCATTTGCCGGGTATAAGGCACTCTTATTTATCTTGCCGGCAGACGAAAATGAAACAAATCTATCCAACCTATTTATCTTTACTTTTTTAGCCGGTATCTTGTTGGGCTATGCCCGAAAAAACAGTGGCTCTATCTGGCCCTGCCTGGTTGCACATGGGCTTTTTGACCTGTTGGTTTATATGGAAACACCTAACCCGCCGTGGTGGGTATGGTGAGTGGTAAATGATTTCTATAGGTTTTTAATCGGCAACATAGTTCCTTATGTATTTCTTTGCGGTTAATGCCTTTCTCATTGACTGATTTTATATCCCCTTAAAAAATCTTCAACCGGCATTTTCTTTTTCCCCTCCATCTGTAATTCCTTTACAAACAGGTATCCGTCTTTACAGGCAAACTTGAGAAAAGTTTTTCCATCACTCTTAAATGAACCAGCTTCTCCTGCTGTGTCTGCTGTATCCATTTCACTCAGGTATATTTTAAACATCTTTCCCTGGAAGGATGTAAATGCACCAGGAACAGGAGACAATCCCCGCACCAGGTTATGTATGTCTTGTACGGTTGCAGTCCAATCTATCCGGCAGTGATCTGTAAATATTTTAGGTGCCGATCTCAAATTTTCTGTGGCAATGGCAGATTGAGGAATTTCCTGTAAACTTTGATTTACCAGCCCATCAATGGTTTGAACTAAAACCTGGGCCCCTATTTCTTTCATGCGGTCATGCACTTCGCCAAATGTTTCGTTTTGACCAATTGGGAATTTTTCCTGTATTAAGATATCGCCAGTATCAATTTCCTGTTTGAGTTTGAAAGTAGTTACACCTGTTTCTTTTTCACCCTTAATGAGTGCCCAGTTGATAGGAGCTGCACCACGATATTGCGGAAGAAGTGAACCATGCAGATTAACAGTGCCCATCGGCGGCATGTTCCATACAACTTCAGGGAGCATTCTAAATGCCACAACAATTTGCAAATCGGCATTTAAAGATCGAAGTTCTTTAAGGAATTCGGGATCTTTTAACTTCAACGGTTGAAGAATATGCAGTCCATTTTCAACAGCATATTTTTTTACTGCACTTTCTGTTAATTTCATCCCCCTGCCCGCGTGCCTGTCGGGAGCTGTAATAACACCTACAACCTGGTAGCCTGCCTTACAAATTGCATCAAGGCTCGCCACTGCAAAATCAGGTGTCCCCATAAAGATGATCCTTAGATCCTTCGCTTCTTTCATGGCTGCAAATTATCAAATGATAGCTTATTTATCCGGCTTTCCTGATTCAATCTTTTTTTCCTGATAATAAAGCCTGAAATTTACATTATGGTGCAGAATCCGTTTGGCCTGGAAGGATTAAATGATGCCGCAGTAGAACTGTCCAGAAAACAGTTTGGATCCAATATTGGTCAATGGAAAAAAGAGAACCTACTATTAAAAAGCTTAAGGGAAATTACAACGGAACCTATGTTCCTGCTGCTAATAGCCACAGCCGCCATTTATTTTATTCTTGGGGAGATACCCGAAGCTTTGTTCATGACAGCCGCCATTCTGCTGGTATCCGCCATTTCTTTTTACCAGGATAACAGGAGCCGAAAAGCATTGCAAGCCTTACAGGAAATGACTGCACCCAAAGCTAAGCTCATTCGAAATGGCAGTATAGTTTCCATCAATACATCAGAAATAGTCCCGGGAGATCTGGTTGTAGCAGAGGAAGGACAACTTGTGCCAGCTGATGGAAAAATCATCCAGTCGGCTGATTTTTCTTTAAACGAATCCATGCTGACTGGAGAATCCTTTAGCGTGTACAAATCACCGTTAGATGAATCACCCATTGCTTTCCAGGGCACACAGGTTGTAAGCGGACAAGCCATATTGGAAGTTAGTGCCACCGGGCAGATGACCCGTCTTGGAAAGATCAGCGGCTCCCTTTTAGAAATAGGAGAAGAGAAAACACCCTTACAAAAACAAATTGGTGATTTCGTCCGCAAAATGGCAGGCTGGGGAATATTGGTTTTCATCCTGGTGTGGGTTATCAATTATATCAGAACAGGGCATATGTTGGACAGTCTTTTAAAAGGACTCACCCTTGCCATGTCTGTTCTGCCTGAAGAGATCCCGGTTGCCTTTACCACTTTTATGGCTTTAGGAGCCTGGCGCTTAATGAGGATAGGCATTATCGTAAAAAATACCCGAACAGTTGAAACCCTTGGGGCTGCTACGGTTATTTGTACTGATAAAACCGGGACCATAACAGAAAACCGGATGGAACTGGCACGTGTATCCATAAACGAAGATTGTAAAGTGCTTGATAATGGAGCCATAAACACAGACCCTGATGCCGTTTACCTGGTGCGTATAGCCATGTTTGCCAGTGAATCGGTACCCTTCGACCCCATGGAAATTGCCCTGCATGAAACCTATACATCAACAGCTGCCATTGATGAACGTTCATCATATCGAATGGTACATGAATATCCGCTGGAGGGCAAACCACCCATGATGACGCATATTTTTATTTCCGATAGCAACCAAAAAATCATTGCAGCTAAAGGGGCAACTGAAGCCATTCTACCGCTATGTAACCTGACTAAAGAAAACCGGGCAAAAATAGAGTTGCAAGCTGAACAGTTTGCCATAGAAGGATTTCGAATACTGGCCGTAGGTGAATCAATATATAGCGGTGACCAATACCCCAAAAAACAGCATGAACTTATATTCAGGTTTCTTGGTTTGCTGGCTTTTTATGATCCACCCAAACCAAATATTGCAGCTGTTTTTGAAAAATTTTATCGCGCTGGCATAATGGTTAAGATCATAACCGGTGACAATGCCATCACCACTGCATCGATTGCAAAACAGGCAGGATTTAAAAACCCTGAAGCCACCATGGAAGCTGATTCTATAACAGATTTACCCGATAAAGAACTGGAAGAAGCAGTAAGCCATACCACTATATTTACACGCATGTTTCCGGAAGCAAAACTACGCATCATCAATGCATTGAAAAATCGCGGAGAAGTGGTTGCCATGACGGGCGATGGCGTAAATGATGCGCCGGCACTGAAGGCCGCTCATATTGGTATTGCCATGGGGAAACGTGGATCTGCTTTGGCCAGGAGTACCGCATCCCTCATCCTCACAGATGACGATCTAAGTAAAATGGTGGATGCCATTGCAATGGGACGTCGCATTTATACAAATCTGAAAAAAGCCATACAGTATATTATTTCCATTCACATTCCCATTATCCTTACGGTTTTCGTACCGTTGATATTGAATTGGATCTATCCCAATATTTTCACACCGGTTCATGTTATTTTCCTGGAACTGATCATGGGTCCAACATGCTCCATCATATATGAAAATGAACCATTAGAGGCAAATAGTATGGATCAGCCGCCACGAAAGATCACACACACTTTTCTCTCCTGGGACGAACTATCCGTAAGTATCTTTCAGGGACTTATCATTGCTGCGGGAACGCTCGTTTCCTATCGAATTGCGGTATCAAGTGGGTGTACAGAAGACCAAACCCGTGCGCTGGTTTTTATCACACTGGTAACAGCAAATATTTTCCTGACACTGGTGAACAGGTCATTTTATTATTCTTTCTTAACAACCTTTAGTTACAAAAACTGGTTGCTACGTGGTATTATCCTCGTTACCATATTTCTTGTAGGCTTAATGATAAGCATACCAGTATTAAAAAATTTCTTCAAATTTCAATGGAGCAACTGGATCAATTTTGCCATATCTATAGGGGTGGGTATACTCTCTGTAATTTGGTTTGAAATCTACAAATGGTGGCAAAGAAAAAAATCTGTTATTTGAAAATATTAACCGCAATGTTTCAAGGTTAATTAAGATCTTAGTGACCTCGTTTCATTGCGGTTAATAATTATTTAAACAACCTGATCCAATAAAATATTCGGCTTCTTTTTCAACGGTACTTTTTCAAGCGCTTGTTCTATATCATTGATGATGTCTGTTGCATTTTCTATTCCGATACTCAATCGAACCATTTTGCCGGTGATCTTATATGATTCTTTTTCTTCAAATGGCACATCAGCATGGGTCATGGTTGCTGGATGTTCTGCCAGGCTTTCAGTGCCTCCCAGGCTCACTGCCAGTTTAATATGCTTCAGATTATTGAGAAAAATAAAAGATTCTTTCTCCCCGCCAATAACATCAAAACTCAACATGGCACCGTTACTGAGGTACTGCTTTTGAAAGATTCCAAGTTGAAATGGATTTTGATCAGCCGTATATCCCAGATAATAAACTTTTTCCACCTTAGGGTGGTGTAATAAAAATGAAGCAACCTGCTCTGCATTGCGTGCCGCCTGCTCCATGCGTATCTTCAAGGTTTCAAGGCTGCGCATAAGCAACCAGCAGGTATTGGGATCGGTCATGGTTCCAAGTACAGTGCGCATTTTTTTAATGGCTTTAATAACCAGCTTGTTCCCAACTGCAGCCCCGGCAATAACATCACTGTGTCCACCAATATATTTTGTAGCAGAATAAAGTACGATATCAGCGCCATGATTCAGCGGATGTTGCCAGAGCGGTCCCATATACGTATTGTCAACGGCAACCATCACCTGTTTACCAGGCGTAGAATAGTCTCTGGCAATAGCAGCACACATCTCTATATCTATAAGGTCATTGGTAGGGTTGGCCGGAGTTTCCACATAAATCATTTTTAATTTATCCTGCAGTCCGCTTTCCGTTAAAATCTTTTCGATCTCTTCTTTTTCCTGTCCTGCCCTGAATCCCAAAATCTCAATGCCAAATGAAGTGAGTACATGATGGATGAATTTGTGCGTACCACCATAAATAGGATTACTGTATAACAAAAGATCACCCGGACGCAAATAGGTTAAGAGACTCGTTGCGATGGCACTCATGCCACTTGAAAAAACGGCGGCCGCATCTCCCCCATCCCAAAGCTTTAATCGTTCTTCCAGTATCTCCATATCTGGATTATTGATTCGACTGTATATCAAACCCATTTCTTTTCCTTCATGCCCGGGCTTACCATGAGCCATTTCAAAAAAGGCTTTGCCTTCTTCTGCCGATTTAAAAACAAATGTGGAGGTTTGAAAGATCGGGCATTTTACAGACCCTTCACTTAGCTCAGGCTTATAACCATAACCCAGCATCTGCGTTTCCGGAGCAATATTTTTAGTTGACATACCTAAAGATTTATAACAAAAGTCCAAACTGTTTATGGCTATTTGCATGACTTAAGTCACTTTGGAAAATAAAACTAAAATGGGCTAATTGACGGTGATTATTAGATATTTATTCTATATTTATGTAAATAAAAAGATTTTTTATCTTATGAGTTTGCTGGATATTACTGATCGAAAGATCCTGAAGCTATTGCAATATGACACCCGTCTGACCAATAAAGAACTGGCAGATAAACTGGGCAAATCGGTAACACCTATTTATGAACGTATCAGACGCCTGGAACGCGAAGGCTATATCCGTCAATATGTAGCTTTATTGGACAGGCAAAAAGTTGGTATTCTACTGCTGGCTTATACCAATGTTCAGCTTAAAGAACATTCATTTAACATGTTAAAGGCATTTGAAAAAGCCATAGTCAAACTGGATGAAGTAATGGAATGCAACCACATGACTGGATCTTACGATTATCTCTTAAAAATTGGCGTACGAGACATGCAGGAATACCAGGAGTTTATCATTAATAAATTATCCAGGCTGGCAAACATAAGTACGGTTCAGAGTTCTTTTGTAATGACGGAAATAAAAAATGAAACCGCTTTTCATTTAGATTGAATACCGCACAAAATCATCTCGAAAAATTGCAAGATTAAACAGTTTCACAAAGTGCAACTTCATATCTTTATTTTTACGATAAGGCCATATCAATTAAAACCATTACTTTATCTTTTAAATTCAGAAAGAGGTGATCATCCAAAAAAATATTTTCGCAATTGTATTTTTAATCCTCATACAGACACTACCTGCACAATCCCAACAACTAAAACCCGGGTTTGATCCGGGAGAATACCTAGATCTGCTGCAGGTTTGTGAAACAACACATAAAGACAGTATCGTGCCTGGTAAGACCAGTGGATCAATTTTACAATATGAACTTATTTACCGGTCGCCGGAAATGGGACTAAAAAACAGATGGGAATACTGGCTTCGCGAAGACGGTATCGGAGTTATAAGCATCCGGGGTACAGTTCAACATCCTACGAGCTGGATGGAAAATTTTTACGCTGCACAAGTAGCTGCAACAGGCAGTCTACAATTAAATGATAGTACCGTTTTTAATTATCAGCTTGCAAAAGATACGAGGGCTTCTGTTCATGTTGGCTGGACCATTGGTCTTGCTTACCTCGGTCCTGATATAAAAAGAGTCATCACCCAAATGAAGGAAGAAAAAAATACATACCAATTTATAATCATGGGCCATAGTCAGGGTGGTGCACTGGCCTTCCTGGTAACCTCTTACTTACATTACCTTACAGAAAAAAAGGAGCTTCCGGCTGGGCTCATTTTCAAGTCATATTGCAGTGCGGCACCCAAACCGGGTAATATGTATTATGCTTACGACTTTGATTTCATCACCAGGGATGCAAAGGCATTTACAATTGTGAATACGGCTGACTGGGTACCAGAATCTCCATTTACAGTGCAGACACTCGGGGATTTCAGTTCAGGCAATCCATTTTCGGATATCTCAGCGCTGTTAGGCTCACAAAAAACAGTTGTAAGGTGGTACCTGAAAAGCATGTATAATAAAATGGATAAAGGTACCCAAAAAGCACAGCGCCGGCTTGATAAATACCTGGGACATAAAGTTTATAGCCAGGTAAAGAAAGTTTTGCCAGGGTTCAGGGAGCCTGAATATGCCGCTACTTCAAACTATATGCGAGCAGGAATTCCTATCGTGCTACAACCAGATGCAGAATACAATTCGGCTTTCCCAGATGATCCCAAAAAAACTTTTTTGCATCACCTTTTCAAACCTTATGAAATGCTGATTAAAAAATATTACCCGGTATTACACTAACCAAAAAGAAATCCCTTTATGCCACAAAAACAGTCTCAGAAAGCACCCAAACTTGCATCTCTGGATTTGCAAATAAATGGCATGCCATCCCATTTCCTTTTCAAAACAATGGAAGAAATAGACATTGAACACAAGGATGTGATACATATTCCACACAGACATAATTATTATACCATCATCTGGGTTACGAAAGGCACCGGAACCCATCTTATCGATTTCAAAACATACAATGTAAAACCAGATACCATTTTTTTTATCAGTCCGGAACAAGTGCATGATGTACAAATGCAACCTGACCACACAGGATATGTAATGTTATTTACCACAGATTTCATAGAACAGAATAGTATCCCCCAACACTGGTTGCAGGACAGCGGCTTCTTCTTCCGCTGCGATGATGTTGCCCCACTTTTAATTCCGGACAGTTGTGATAAAAGCCGCCTTTTACAATTGATACAAGGCATTAACCAGGAATACCATCAGCAATATAAGTTCTACGAGGAAGCCATTGGATCCCTGCTTAAATTATTCCTGCTGGAATGTAAGCGCATCTATAATACATTACCGGTAAAAAGAACAGAACGAAGCAATGCGGGTGGTACGCTGATCAAACAATTTAAGGACCTGCTGGATAATCATTTCACTGAATGGCATAAAGTTGCAGAATATGCCCAGGCGCTGCATATCACCCCAAACTACCTGAACGAACTGGTGAACCAGGAAACAGGCCAGTCCGCCAAAGACATGATCATAAACCGAATCATGCTGGAAGCCAAACGCTTTGCCACCTATTCTGAAACCAGTGTAAAAGAAGTGGCTTATACCCTGGGATTCGATGACCCGGCCCATTTCAGTAAACTCTTTAAGAAACAAGAGGAACAGGGTTTTACCGAATTCCGGGCTGCCATCCGTAAAAAATACAGCTAATGCCCCATTTTTTACCTTTTCAGGCTAGTTTATTGTACTAATTTTGATGTTTAAACATTAAATATATTAAAATGAATACTGCAACAAACACAGCCACTAAATGGGTAATCGACACTTTCCACAGCGAAATCAGTTTTAAAGTGAAACACCTGGTAATCACCACCGTAACAGGTAAATTCAAAACCTTTTCCGGTGAAGTAGAATCCATCAATGATGATTTTCGTGGTGCGAAGATCAATTTTACAGCAAATGTTGATAGCATTGACACCGGTTCAGAAAGCCGTGATGGTCACGTGAAATCCCCTGATTTTTTTGATGCTGCTGCTTTTCCGGAAATTAAATTTGAAGGCACTGACCTGGTAAAAGTTTCTGATGATGCTTATACATTAACAGGCAACCTGACCATTAAAGACGTTACCAAAGCAATTACACTTGATGTGGAATACGCTGGTATGCATAAAGATCCTTTCTACGGAAAAACAAAAGCTGGATTTGAAGTGAATGGCAAGATCCAACGCAAAGATTTTGGACTCACCTGGGACGTTCTTTCCGAAGCAGGAGGTGCAGTTGTGAGCAATGATATACGCATACATTGTAATATACAGCTTGATCGCATCGATGCATAAGTTTATATATCCCCAATAAAAAAATGCTGCCAATGGCGGCATTTTTTTTATTTTTCACTACCGTAAAAAATACATTAGTGTCCCTTATTTTTTCATTGATATCGCTGCTGATGCTTCATATCTTTACTGCTCTTTACATGTGTTATAATAAACAATAGAAGAATGAAAAAAATCATACACAAAGCAAATTCAAGGGGCCATGCCAGTCATGGCTGGTTAAACAGTTACCATACTTTTAGTTTCAGCAGCTATCATAATCCGGAAAGGGTTCATTTTGGTGCACTGCGTGTTTTAAACGATGATACTGTAGCACCTGCCATGGGCTTCGGGAAACATCCGCATGATAATATGGAGATCATTTCCATTCCACTTTCCGGAGAACTTAAACATCGCGACACAACAGGAACAGAAGCTGTTATTAAAACCGGAGACATTCAGATCATGAGCGCAGGTAGTGGTTTGCAACATTCGGAAATGAATAACTCCCGGACCGAAGAAGTTAAATTCCTGCAGATATGGGTTTTTCCTAAAGAAAGAAATATCAAACCCAGGTATGATCAAAAAACCTTTGACGGATCAAAAAGAATAAACAACTGGCAACTAATCGTATCTCCGGAAAAATCAACTGATTCCATTTGGATCAACCAGGATGCATGGTTCTCCCTGGCAAATCTGGAAAAAGGGAAATCCCTGAATTATTCGCTAAACAAAAAAGAAAACGGCGTATACGTTTTTATGTTAAAAGGTGATGCAGTGGTTGCGGGCGAATCACTAAACACCCGTGACGGCATGGGTATCAGCGAAGCAGAAGAAATTTTATTCACCGCAGATACTGATGCAGAAATTTTACTGATGGAAGTGCCGCTTAGTTTTTAATATCAATGGCGCTGTTCGAAGTAAAAAAGAAAACCATAATCGGTCAGACGGAGGACCGTCAGACCGGGATCCGAACCGCATAACGGTCTGACCGCCCCGGGTCTGACCGATGGATGTTTATAACATATCTATTAAAGTATGAATTGAAGCATAGTCAAGGAAAATACAATCGGTCAGACGGAGGACCGTCAGACCGGGATCCGAACCGCATAACGGTCTGACCGCCCCGGGTCTGACCGATGGCTGTTTCACATTAGGAAAAATCCTATATATTATGTCTTTTTTTACAATGAAGAATCTCAAATAAATATGCGATGATTTCCAAAGGTTGTATATGCCGGATGTTTGATCATTAAAGGACTGCCGAATAATCTAAATAAAATCCTGCTGAATGGCACTTTAATTTTAATAAAACAACACAACAGTATCCGCCTTTTATATTGTTGTAGTAAAAACCGTATTTTTAAATCGAATGGAAGAAGAGTTGCCACAATCCTACACGTTATCATCTGCCTGGCGAACAGCAGCAAGTCTGCTACTCTACATTCTTGTCTACTATGCCCTTTTTCGTGATCTAAAAAGTATCCTGATTCTGGTAGTTGTGATCATCATTCATGAAGGAGGTCATTTTCTTGCTATGAAAAAGTTTGG
>JAHEEX010000105.1 GCA_024640465.1 Sphingobacteriales bacterium
ATAATTTCTCGCGCTTTAGAGCCTTGTATTGTCTGTTTGATTAACCTCCAGCTTAAACTTAAGAAGTTTCAATCATCTAATAATTATTTCATTCCATTATGCTCCAAAAACCCTTCATACCTCTCTTTAAACTCCTGATGTTTATACTTCCCATTCACCGGCTTTTCTTTTCCGGACTCGGCATTATTCACCAATTTAAAATAAGCCTGCGGATATTCGTCTGAATACATAGATGGCAGCACCCCAATCCTGGTTAAACCCGTATATAGAGAGATGATAAAAAACAAGGATAATAAAATCATCGACCTATCCTTTAGGCCGGCAACCAGTTTAAAAACGGAAAACTCAGAACCATCCAGCAAATATTTCGGAACCAATAATCCTGTTATTAAAAATCCCACCAATAATATAAATGCCGCAATGCCTAAATAGGCATATAGCTGTGGCAAAAGCGGAGCAGCTATCAATGAAATAATAAACAGGATCAAACTTAAATGATATACCAGGCTGAGCCTGGCTGCATTCATATTTTTGGATGCTAAAATCCCATATCGGTGTAGCATCTTTTTCACATATACAAAAATCAAGACCAAACCCGCCATGGCAAACAATAATTCACTGAACGGAACATAGACGTGAAACATCCTTAATGCAAACAAAATGGATATTACAAAAAGACTGATCAGCTCCGCCTGCAAAAAATAATTCTTTTTCTCTGTGTCTTTAAATGTTTGAAAGAACTGGTATAAAAAAAGGAGCCCAAACGACAATGCAACTGCGCCCAGAAGGGTTAATCCATAGCTGTTTTGCGCCATGGAAGCAAAGGAACCCATGATGAGTAACACAAACAAAAGATAATAGATGGTATTGTAGCTTTTCATTAATTGGGTAGATAATCTGTGTAATTTAAAAACCAGTCAATATAGTCGTCCATTGGTTTCCATTGGGTATTCCCTGTTATCTTTTCCCTGGCTTTACAGGCTTCTAATAAAATGATTGTCCTGCATTGCAGGTCCTGGGTTTCGGTTAGGTCATTTGGAATGGCCGTTAATGCCCGGTAATAATTTCCTTCATAAGCAATGCCGGCCACATGCGAGAATACAGCTCCGTATTTACCATTTTCAGGAAGTTCCCTTAATACTTCCGCCGCATTGGCATTAAGTGTCTTGCTGCCAATTTCAGAAAGCACCTGGATCTGGTATGCACGTGGGTCAACACGTGGCACTTGTATGGAATAATTAATGCGCTTTGACATGGCATATGCCGAATCCAAAAACACAAATGCATTGGGATTACCATTTTGCTTAAACAGCCTTTCGGTCATAGAAAAGTAACTCAGTGCTTTTTCCCGGTCTTCTTCAAACTTTCCCGCAATTAAAACCGCATCCGCCATTTTCCCGTTTGCCGCCAGGTTAACAGACAATTGATTCATCATGTTTAAAAAGAATACTTTCTCCAGGTATTCATACCTGTTAGATGAACGCAACAGATTCTGCTTCTCTAACAAATTATATTGTTTCATAGCTTCTACCGTATCCCCCCTGTCAAATGCATGATTGGCTAAAATCAACAGTAATAGATTCCTGTCAAATTCCTTACCCTCAGGGTGACTGTCAACAAAAGAAATGATATCCTGCAAAGTTTTATCAGGAATCGGGTAGTCATTGGCGTAAGCCGTTGGCGAAAGTTCAACCTTCCATTCAAAAGCTTTGGCTACCCAGAAATGAATGGCCTGCAGGTCGGTACCCGTTTTATAGAGTGATGAAAGCAGTCCGTTTTTTTTCAGATAATTGAAAAAATAATCACTATGAAAGGTCCATGCAAACCACCCGTCCCGGTAATCCGGATATATAAAAAGACTTTTTCTTTTTACATCGCTGGTTCTTACACCATCGCCGTTATATATGACTGTTACAGACTGTTTACTTTCAAGGTATCCGGTATCGATTGATGCATACAGTTCTACTGCAGACTTTAACCATCCGTTTAGCCGTGCCTCGTCAACCGGCATTTTACGGTCGTACCAGTACTTATGATAAAACATGGCCTTCCGTTTGTAATTCATAGCCAGTTGGAAATCCCTTTCCGCAGGATCTTTGATTTGTCGGATGGCTGATTCATAATCTTCCACTATGGCATCAAAAACAGAACGATCGCAGAAATAGAGATTTGGAAATAAATATCCCCGTGTTGACCTATAGAATCCCAAATCAACATTCAGGTTATATAAATGTGAGATGTAGCCTGAGCGTATGACCATATTCCGCAATAAGGTCTGTGGCGGATTATCCTTTGTATTAGCAGTAACCCAATGTAACAATCCGGGTACTTTATCCCTGTGTCCATACTGGTACAAATATCCAATGATGTTGAGGTGATTGTTAAGCACCCTGGCCAATTCAATATAATCCCGTTGATTGTTCTCCAGTAAAGTCCTGAAACTGGTAAGTATCCCACTTGTATCACCTATTGCAGCATACAGGGAAGCAAGTGTATGGTAACCTCCATTAAAATCACTGGGTAGCCTGCCATTTGTTTCGAAACTGCCTTTCGGAAAATACAGGTTAAAACTCGTTGCTGATCCTTTCCCATTCAGCGGTGACATTTCCTGTAATAAGTTTTTTATTTTTTCAGGAGTAGCTTTCCCTGCTGTCAACCAATATTGTATGGCTACATTCAATTGGGTGGGAATAAGAGGCTGATAAAGATTTTTATCTTTTAAAAACCGGAGAACCAGTTCATAATTCTTATTTGCAATTGCTTCGAGTGTTTCTTCTTTCTTTTTATCGGGCAGATAATACTGATCCATGGCTAAAAGAATCACAAACTTGTTACCCTCCGACAGCAATAATTCAGGAGTAGCCGAAGTTTCAGGGTTTTCCAGACTTTTGGCCAACAGTGAAAGGAGTTGATTCTTTAAATCAGTTTCATGTTGCTTATTAATTTTAAGCAGTTGCTTATAAGTTTCATTTCCAATGCTCAACCGGTCCTTAAAACTATTTTTTTCCAGGTTCCTGATCAATGTTCCGGAATCCAGTCTCTCTTCCGTGAGTAAGTATATTGCTTTGTCTTCTGTACTCACTTCTTTGCTTTTCATTAATCCTGCAGATTCCTTTCTGATGCGTTCGATCACATTTTCATTCTTTTTCTGTTCGGCATCGTACCAGTAAAATCCGGTTAACCCCAGCATGATCAATATGGCCGCAATGGTTGCTATCTTCTTTGGACCGTATTTCATAAAGGCCCGGGTAACCATTTCTTTACGGGCACTTTTATGTAAAAATTCCTTTGTATCGGCCAACACAGCAGCAGATTCCCGCACAGTCTGCAGGCGATCTTCTTTTGTTTCAGCATAACGCCTGACCCAACCAATATTGGGCTTGCAGTTATTATACCAGTTCTCGAAATAGGTCAATGGACCTATCGGCAACAGGTAACCACTGCTCTTCCCGCTTTTCTTCCATCGATCCAGTTGTTTCTGAAAATCCTGGAAAGTGGAATAATATTCAAATTCCTTGCTGGCCCACTGGTTTAGTTTATTCCAGTTTCTGATCAGACTCTCATGAGTAATATCCAACACTGTTCCTGGCAAAAGTTTATGGGAACCCGGATCTTCTGTTGAGAAAGGTCGGATAAATGAATTCCCTTCTTCCCTGAATATATTCAACACTTCACCAACAACATCGGAACTGAGTTTTGGGCGGTTGATGATCTCCGTTATCTCTTCCAGGCTCATCCTGTTCCGAACAGCCCTGCTATTATCAATTTTTGTTAAACAACTAAAGGTGAGGGCAATGATCCGTTTTGATTCCTGCTGGGTAATGGGATTATCAGGGTGTTGTTTGTTATAATATTCCCAGGCATTTTCATATAATATGTTGGCATGTATTTCAATGATTTTTTGTAAGCCCGTATACTTGTACAGGGCCTGCTGATTTTCAGGCAATGCAGAAAACCATTTTTTAAACCGGGGAATATCTTCATCGGGTAAATCATCTGCGGGCATTCCGCCTACCATGGCATAATGCAGTAAATCCATTTCATCGGCTCCCCGGTCTGCCGCTTCCCAAATGCGACTGAGGGCATGTTGCAGAATGGGCAACTGATCGACGCCATCGGATATATCAAAAACAAGGCGTTCTATTAATCTTTGAGAGATCCTGTTACCGCTTAATATGGCAGGCTCTTCAATTACCTGCTTTAAATCTTTTCTTTTTAACCGGGGAACAAAAAATTGTGAAAAGCCTATATATTCCGGTAAACCCCTGAAGGCGGAACACTGGCCGATATAATCCGACCGCATGGTGCATACCACATATACCGGCAGGTTTTTTTTGATAGCGATGCGGGCTGTTTCTAAAACGAGGTTAACAACGATCTGTGAATCATTAGAAGGCGATTCATTATAAAAATTCTCAGGGTTGGTGAAAAACTCTTCAAACTGATCAACAATTATCAACAGGTTAGCAGCTTTTCTTTTCCTCGTCTTTTTCTCATCTTCTGTCAGTTCGTTCCAGGTATCATCATCCTCTCCTGCATAAAATGACGAATTGGTATATACATCAATGAGTGATGAATAACCACGCCTGAGTTCTGTTTCGATGGTTGCCGGGCTGCTATCGAAATGTTCCGCTAAAGCATTCGCCATATTGGAAACCGGATTCCTTTCCGGACGGAAATCGGCAATGACCCAATTGGTATATTTTGCTTTGAAAAAACCGGCTCTTGCATTGGGTATCAAACCACCATAAATAAGCGATGATTTCCCTTCCCCGGAAGCACCGGTAACCATGAGAAATTTGTTCTGCTCCAGCAGTGCAGTGATCTGATCCGTCTGCAGGTCGCGCCCTTTAAAATAAAGACTTTCCTCTTCGGTGAAGGACCGCAGGCCGGTATATGGACAAATATGGATCTGATCAATTGCTTTCATCCTGGTAATTAATACGACGCGTAAAAATTTGAATATTATTATTATTATAGCTGAGCCACTCCGGTGCCGATTCCTTACTTCTTAAAGAGTACCCGTAAAGAATATACCTATTTGTATCTGCCAGGTCATCGTCGGAAATCAGGTTCGGAATATATGACCGGGCATTATATAAAAAATTATTGAATGCATAAGCCCGGCAAACAGACTGGGTAGGAAAAAGTTTCTGTGGCAGGTTTTTTATCAACATATTGATTTCCGGCATATTCTTTTCAGGATCCTGTAATGCAAGCGCATAGGACAATACCAGTCTGTTAGGCTGAAAGCCCGTATTATTTTGTGACCTGTTGAGTTCATTTCTTGCAGAATCAATAAGCGCCTGGGCCTGTTTTAAATCCTTTTTTTCATTCAGCATTTCTGCAGCTGCAAAAGCATAGAGGGAGGAACGATTAGCGGGCTTTTTGAAAACCCTGATAATTTTTTGCGCTTCCTGGTTCTGCCCGGCCTCAGTTAATCCCTTTACGGCAAAAGCCATTAACCTGAATGCTTGATCATTTACATTATTTGCATATTCCTTTGTTCGCAAAATATTAAGCAAATTACCATGTTGAATCTTGCCATAATAGCGCTGCATACTCTTCTGATCCCCTTGTTGCTGAGTTTTCAAACCAAGGTTCAAATAAAGGAAGTTAAAATCCTGGCTCTTTTCTACATTATTTTTTTCCAATTTATCAGCCAACCGCTGCATAATATCGTAACGGATTTCCTTGGCGTGAAAACCAATTGGAACAAACATTTTCACATTATAATCAGTTAACCATTCGGATATTGTTATAAGTTCTTCTTTCCCTGGATAGAATTCATCAAACATTTGCTTATCTAAAATATACTCAAGGAAAATATCCGTAAAATAAAAATGAATAAAGTTCCTGGGTTCGATCGGGTGAAAGCGCAACCTTAAATCCGGGTATATGAATAATGTTTTACGGGAAACTGTCAATTCATCTGCCCCGCTTGATCCTATAATTTGATCCGCTTGTTTAAGATAAGCCGGACTAACTTTACGATACCATGATACAGCTTCGTCAAAATTTTCGGAAATGGATCTTTCATCCTTTCTAATTTGCTCACTGTGCAGCGACTTTATCAGGCCTTCATTTTTAAAAGACAAAGCCGTTAATAAATTCTTTTGATCTGCATCAGCAATTGTTGCCTGAACCCTTTCCCGGTACTTATTAAACAAAAAGCTAAGCTGGTCGTTACGGCTATACCTGAGGTTAAGATTGATCTTTGTATTCATCCACCACAATAAATCAAGACTGCCAACAGTTGCCCGTTCAAGAACTGTGCGGTCAAGAATCCGTAAATAAAATTCTTCTTCAGTAATTTTTTTACGGGCACAATAGCCTTTTGCAAATGCGTCCAGCTGATCGGCATGGTTATTACTGTAAAATACGACTGCAATATTGGCCGCGTTATCAGCACCCGCAGCATAATCGCCCTGGTAATTATTCTGACTGTATTTCAGGAGGGTATCAATACATCGCAAAGTCATATCGCTACTCCCTTTAGCCGCATAGAGATAGGCCAGTTCCTGGTATAATCCATTAAAAGAGAATCCATAATCCTGTTCTCCACGGGGCATTATTTTGTCCTGCATATAATTTGATTGCTGCCAGGCCGAGGGGGATGTATTTTCAAATGGAGAAAAAATACCTAATATTTTATCGATGTCAACTGCTGAAAAAACTTGGTAGTTAATGGCGTTCTCCATCGCCAGGCTGAGTTCCTGAATGTCTTTAAAACCAGCTGGCTGTTTTTCCAAAATGAACATGGCCCATTTTCCAGAACGCAGTGCATTCTTCTTCAATAACTGGTCAATTTTGGGATCGGCATTATAGTTATACGCAAGTTCAAGGGCAGCCCGTAAATCATTGATTTCTTTTAGGAGGGCAGCCGTTTGTTCCGGTTTATTAACCGGTATTGTAAAAGCATCCAAAAGGCTATCAGAAATTACCAGGGAGCGGGCGATTTCTTTTCCTGGCATTGCATTGCCCTGGAAAACCAGCTGGGTTGCAATTCCGGTGGAAACATTAATCTTTTCTACAGAATCCCTGATGGCATTAACCGCTTCATCTACCGTGGTAAGACCCATTTTCAGCTCCTCAGCAATCAATCTAACTTTATTAGCCAGGCTTACTTTAGGGTTATCCGCAAGTGTCAATGTCTGCAGATGCAATGAATTTAATACAGCACTATTCTGCTTATCAAAATAATTTTTTACGGCAAATGAACTTAGGGTAATGATGGCCAGTATCCCAAGTACTGCTGCAATCCTTTTAGGTCCATAGCGCATAACCGTGCGCGTTATAACATGTTTGTTAGCACTTCGTTTTAAGAATTCCCGTGCATTGCCCAGGATTTCTGTTGACTTAATAAGTTTATTCTCTTTTGTGGTTTCTTCCGGCAGGTAACGTGCAATCCACCAGGCATTGGGTTTAACTTTATTGAACCATCCTTCAAAATAAGTAAGCGGGCCTATGGAAAGCAGGAAATCATTGGATTTATCACTTTCAACCCAGCGGCCAAGCTGTTGTTCAAAATCGAGGGATATAGAGCGGCTGTCAAATTCTTCCTTCGCCCACTGGCCCAGGTATTTCCAGTTCCTGATCAGGCTTTCATGGGTGATATCAAGCACCTGTTCCGGTTCCACAGTTTGACTTGACTGGTCGTCTTCAGAAATAAAAGGATGAATAAATGTATTCCCCGGTTCCCTGAAAATATTAAGTACGGCACCAACGTCCTTTGCATCAAAAGAAGGATTACCCAAAATGTGGGTGATCTCCTGCAGGGTCATTCGGTTGCGCACAGCCCGGCTTTGGTCAATTTTAGTCAGACAGGTAAATGCGGTGCGGATAATTGATTTTGCATCTTCCGGGGAAATTGTTTTGCCCGTTATTGCTGTATAATATCCTGCTGCCTGTTCGTACAATTTATTGGTATGTGTATCGAGTACGTTTTGCAGGTTGGGTTCGTGATAACATTTTTTAATATCATCAGGCAAACCTGTGAACCATTGATTAAAACGATCAACATGTTCATCGGGTAATTCATTTACACTCATTCCCCCTACCATCGCATAATGGATAAGGTCCATTTCCTCATTTCCTCTGTCGGCGGCCACCCATATCTGGTTTAGTGCATGCTGTAGGATCGGCAATTGATCCACTCCTTCAGTAATATCATGAATCAATCGCTCTGTCAGCCTCCTTGTGATCCTGTTTCCGCTGAGTTTGGCCGGTTCTTCAATCACCTGTTGTAATTGAGACCGGTTTAACCTCGGTACAAAAAACTGCGAAAAGCCCAGGTATTCAGGGAGTCCGCGAAATGCCGCACACTGTCCAATATAATCAGACCGCATGGTGAACACCACATAGAGCGGCAGGTCCTCCTCCAGCGCAATGCGCGCGGTTTCCAGTAAGAGGTTTAGCACCAGGTTAGATTCCCTCGAAGGAACACCCTGGTGATAGTTCTCCGGATTGGTAAAAAATTCCTCAAACTGATCCACCAGTATGATGAGGTTGGCGGCTTCGCGTTTGATAACCCCTCTTTGTTTTTCATCTGCGCTTACCCACGCTTCCGATTGTGTATCCAGGTATCGTTTAGAGCTTTTGTATAAATCAACCAGGGCAGAAAATCCGTGATTTAATTCCGCTTCTACCGTATGAATATCAGCAATATCCAATTGCCGGGCAACGGATTTACATAAATTTTGAAACGGGCTGCGTTCCGGGCGGAAATCGGCCACACCCCACTGTGTATATTTTGCTTTTAAAAAACCCGACCGGGCATTGGGAATGATACCGGCATAAATAAGGGATGATTTTCCATCACCCGATGCGCCGGTGAGCATTAAAAATTTATTCTTCTGTAACTGTGCCGTAGCCTGGTCTATATCATCTTCACGTCCCTTAAAATAAAGGGACTCTTCTTCCGTAAAGGACCTTAAACCAGTATAAGGACATATCTGATAGTTGTCAAACATGCTGATTGCTTAATTGACCAAAAAAATGAATGAGGAATACCGGATCAGGACATACATGTATACAAATCATAGTTCAATTTTGCTTCGGTTAGCCATTTACGTCAATGAATATTTCCATTGATCCGGCTGTTTCCGTATACATGAATTTTTTTCTATTTATCTAATATCTTATTATCTTTTTCTATAGCGTACTATACACTTTTTTCACTTCCGCCGGTATGTTTTCTTTAGGCACAATGGTAGATATTACCCTGGGTGCTTTAAAATTACGTGCCATATTCGAGTACGGATCATCCTCTCCCACCAGGAACATCGGCGTCGGCGAAGAAGCGCCACCTACCTGCTTCCAAATTTGTTTGATAAAAGGCAATGCCCAGTCGGCCGCATATTTAAAATATACTACGGCGAGTTTGCTCCTCGGTATTTGCTGTGTAGACATTTCCCGGTACGAATCTTCCCCGTCAGGCAGAATATTCATCGTTTCAACCGGAAACTCAAGGCTCAGTGTTTCGATGATATGCTGTGCTTCCTGTTCGTCCTGCTGGTTGAAAATAAAGAAGATATCCGTGTCCTTTGAATCATATACAGTAGCATCCTGTTTCATCATAACCACCCTGATATCATCTACCAGTTGCATCGGGCCCTGGCTGTTGGAAAACATCATGTTCCGGGTAATATTATTCCGGATATATTTTATAAAGTTTTGCTGCGAAGGTTTTATCGTTTTACTGCTATCCGGATCTAACCAAACAAATACATTGAAATCATTACCCGGGGTATCAACCAATTTTTTTGCTTCCAGGAACTGGTGTTGCGGAAAAGAAATTTCATCATCAGATTCAAATCTCCGGCCAAATTCACCACTCAGCATATGCAGGGAGCAAACACATTTCTGCATTTCCTCTGCAGCCCTTTGTTTGAAAGTTTCATCATCCGCGGGACAGTCGATGGAAGGCAGTACATTGAATCCGGCCTTATTAAGTATAATGGCCATTTCTTCCCGACTCTCTTTCAGATCATTGGAAGTCCAGGCCAGGTAAATATTGGGGCGTTGACGATCTATGACCTGAACTTTAATAGCAGCAGACACAGAAGTGGCAAACACGTTTGGTACTATCTGCCTTGCCATGGGCAGTTGATCAGGGATTGTGTCGGCCTGCGTTTTGCCTTTCTGTTTAATGGCCTGAATGATATCTTTAATCGCATTCGCCAGTTTGTTGATCTGGTTGCGGTATAGGGGCCTCAATGGGTCGGCGTTTTTTTCATCATCCACCGGGCGCAAGGGCCTGTTAACACCATCTTCACGGTATATAAAATCAATGGATCTCAAGCCACCTGAAAGTGCTGATTCCAACAGCCTGATATCTTCCGTTTCAACATCATGTATCTTAACCGGAATCACCCTGGAAGCCTCGTTCCCATTTAACAGCTTAACAGAAATGCCGATGCTGTCTGTTTTTGACCCTTCGTTGAACCCTTTAAATTCTCCCTGCCAAACCGGGGACTCCGGATCACAATAGGTTTGGGAAACAATGGGAATAAAAATGAGCGACTTGACATTTCCCATTCCTATAACTGCTTTTCTTTTATCCTCCGGATTTTTATCAAACCAGATAGATACCTTGTCTTTCAGCGTGGCACTTAACTCGCGTTCCAGCTTAGCCGCAAATTCCGATACCCAGCCGTCGTATTTATTATCATTGGTTCGATAACTGATAAAAATATCATGTTCAAAGCCGGGGAGGATCGAAGAGAATGCCGGAACCTGTTCATTGCTAACAGATGCTTCTTCTCCGGTAGCCAGTATCCGGTAAACAGAAATCGGTTCCCGTACATTTTTAAGGTTCTCAACGCCTACAAATTCTGACCGTATATCATTTTTATTGGAAATATTATGATGAACTGATGCCGAAACAAAAATCCCGGCAGGAGGAGCCAGGGATTGAAGCCTAGAAGCAATATTTACCGTATCGCCGAAAATATCCCCGTTTTCAAAAACCACTTCGCCCTGGTGAATGCCAATCCGTAAAGAAAATGCTTTGGTTAGATTACACGCCTCCTGGATTTTCAATGCTGCATAAACGGCATTGGAAACAGCCGGGAAACTGGCCATCACACCATCTCCCAACTCTTTGATCCAAACTCCGCCCAATGATTCAATGATGGGTTTTTGGATTTCCCTGTTTTTTCGAAGAAGTTCAAAAGCTTTCTGTTCATCATTGCCCATAAGGGCAGTATAACCGACTATATCGGTGAACATTATAGCTGCGAGTTGTCGTGTTTGAGACATGAGGGTAAATTAAGGAAAATTTTCCAAATTAATATGAGCAAATAAACGGGCATTGCCCGAACCATTGGTTGATTTTCCACATTGGTTGTTAAGAACTATGATCCTGGAATTAATAAGTCGCTTTGATATATTTTCCATTGCAAAACTTACCCGTTTAATCACCACTTCATAAAGCAAATAATAAGTAAATTGTACTATGGATATTCGGGAACCATTAGAAGCTTATGGCAAGACCAAACTCTCCATGGAGGAATACCTGGAATGGGAAAAAAGCCAGCCGGAAAAACACGAATATTACAAGGGTGAGATATTTGCCATGGAGGGCCATGGAGATGCACTGGCTATGTCAGGGGCAGGTCACAGGCATAATAAATTATTCTCCAATCTTTTTATGGGATTGAGTTTTCAGCTCAAGGGAAAATCCTGTTTCCCTTATGGAAGTGATTTGCGGATTCATATACCTGAAAACACCTTATATACCTATCCTGATATTACCTTTATTTGTGGTGATTTTATTTCTTCAGATATCGACGAGGACACAGTTGTTCAACCAATAGTGATTATAGAAATCTTATCACCTTCCACAAAAAATTATGACCGTGGTGAGAAGTTTACTTTATACCGGGATATTCCTGCCTTAAAAGAATATATCCTGGTTGATACGGCTGCTATTCGTATTGAAGCTTTTCGCATCAACGGTCGGGGCCATTGGGAACTGGAGGAATATAAATCAGTTGAAGGAATGCTTAGGATTCCTTCTGTTGATGTTAGTTTACCCGTTGCAGATATTTATC
>JAHEEX010000106.1 GCA_024640465.1 Sphingobacteriales bacterium
CCAGTCGCCAAAATGAAACCCGGTATTCCATAAATCATTTTTACTTGTCTTTTCAATATACCCCAACCAGGCCTGCATGCTGGGGTATTGATCCTCCAGGATGCGTTTATCACCATATGCAACATACATGGTCCAGGGGATAATAGTGGCTGCATCCGCCCATCCGCAAGCTGCTCCTGCTCCTGCACCCAGCACATTCGGAATCACAAAAGGTACGCTTCCGTTTGGCTGTTGGTCAGCAGTAAGGTCTTTCAACCATTTCGAAAAGAAATTATTTACCTGCATATTGAACGTTGCCGTGCGGGCAAAGGCCTGCGCATCCCCGGTCCAACCTAAACGTTCGTCCCGCTGAGGGCAATCGGTTGGTACATCCAGGAAATTCCCTTTTTGGCCCCATTGAATATTGCTTTGTAATTGGTTAAGTAACGGATTAGAACAGGTAAAAGTACCTGTGGGGCTCATATCAGAATACAAAGCGGTTGCGGTAAAATTCTCCGGCTGCAATTCACTATTATATCCTTCTACTTTGATATACCTGAATCCCTGGAAAGTAAAATGGGGTTCAAATATTTCGTCTGTTCCACCACGTAAGATGTAATTATTCTCCTGTTTTGCTGCCCTCAGGTTTTCTGTATAAAAATTTCCTGCTTTGTCCAGCACCTCAGCATGCTGGATGGTTATTTTATCACCGGTATTTCCCTTTACTTTTATTTTCACCCAGCCAACCATGTTCTGGCCGAAGTCAATTACTTTTTCTCCTTTGGGTGTAATGATGATTTTTAGAGGCTTAATAACTTCATGCCTCCTTACAGGCTCGTTGTATGTTGCAACAAGTTGCGGAAAATTACCTGTTTTAATTTGTACTCCGGACCATTCTTTATCATCATACCCGGCCATCAACCATCCTTTCTTTTCCTTTCTTGCATCTATGGTTTCACCATTATATATTTCAGAACTGAGTATGCTGCCGGTGGAAGATTTCCAGTTTTCATCAGACAAAACCATCGTTTTACTTCCATCGGTATATTCAATATCCATCTGACAGAGTAATCCCAATTTCTTACCATAAAAATTCTGTTGACCGGAAAAACCGATAAAGCCACGATACCAGCCACTTCCCAATATTACCCCGAGGGCGTTATTTCCAGTCTGAAGCATGGTTGTTACATCATATTGCTGGTATTGAAGGCGGTGGGTATAGCTTGTCCATCCGGGAGTAAGATAATCATTGCCTATTTTTTTTCCATTCAGGTAAGCTTCATACATGCCGAGTGCTGTAATATATAAAGTAGCCGATTTTATTTTTTTAGAACTGGTAAATTGTTTTCTGAATAATGGGCTGGGGCGTAGTATGGAGTCTTCAGTATATCCCGGTTCTATCCATTTTGCCTTCCAGTCTGAAGAAGATAATAATCCCATTTGCCAGGATCCTGGATCAGTCCAGGCAGAGGCTTTGCCTGTATTGTCCCATACACGCACCTGCCAGAAATATTTTCTTCCGGTAATTAATGCATTACCTGAGTAAGGAATGTGAACAGATGCATCCGATGATACTTTTCCGCTGTTCCAAAAAATATTTTTATTTTTTTCTAATGACTCCTTTGATTCGCTTACCCTGATCTCATATGCTGTTTGGAAAGTATTCCTTAATGCAGACTTTAATTGCCAGGAAAACCGTGGTGCTTTTGTGTCAAGGCCAACAGGGTTAACCATGTTTTCACAAGTTGGATTTGATAATTTTACCTGTGATGAAAGGTCTTGTAAAATTAGCAATAGACCTATAAAGAGCAGCCATTTGATTTTCATATGCAAGTATTGAAATTGTATTAAGGTAAGTTACTGATTTTTGCTTTGTATTGATGCAGTGTCACCAGGTTTTCGGGGATAGGTTTTTTATTCCACTTCCTATGTATTACGAGTGCAGCTCCAAAGGCTGAAGCCTGCGCTACAGATGCAGCATAAATCGATTTTGAAGGGAACATATTCGCCAGCAGCTGCATATAAAGATCATTTTTACTGAATCCGCCATCTACATAAATATTTTTAATGCTTGTTTTTTCCAATACAAGGTTTGAAGATGCTGCCTGCAATTTTACAAGCTGATACATAAAACCATGGTAGGCTAATTCAGCACTTGAATAAAGATTCAGGTCGAATGAGGATAATTTCAGCATCTGGTTTTGAAGCGGAGTCTTTCCTTCAACATCGATAATCTGATCAAGCTCTATTGCCTGTTCGAGTGTTTCAGGCTTGAACCTGATTTCTGAAAAATATCCCGTTTTGAGGTGAAAATGTGATGCCATTTTAATCACCTGTTCTTCGTGCCATTTGCCGGCAAAAAGACGTGATGCTTTTACTGCTTTGCCCTTATCTGTGAGGTAGCATAAACAATCCTGATTTAATTCTTCATCGGTAAGTGGTTGGTTGTTGAATGGGTTCAGGCTGATGCACCAGGTTCCGGTGGAGATTAACAAAAAGGGATCTGTAAAGCTGTGAAGATAGGTGATCAGGGCTGCTGAACTGTCGTGCAAGCCAACCCCGGCATGGATTAAATGTTCATTATGTGTTTTACTAAAACATTTTTCCGAAGGGATTATAGGAGCAAGCTTTTCGATGATGCCGGTATCGGTTACCCATTTATGGTAGTTATTCCTGTTAAAATCCCACAAGGCAGTATGGCAACCAATACTGGTAAGTTCAGAGTAAGCTTCCCCGGTAAATCGACTGCTGATAAACTGTGGTAAATGCAGGGAGTACTTTACTTTTTCATATACAACAGGGTTAAACTTTTTAAGCCTGTATAATTGAAGTCCTGCATTCAGGCTGCCCAGAGAAGGAGAAGATGTATCCAGAGAGAACTTTTTTTCGCCACCATAGGCTGCAAATAATTCATTACTCAACATCGCCGGATAAGGTTTCACATAATTATACAGTGGCGCAACCGGATTAAGGGAACTATTCACATGGACCAGGCTTGCTCCATATGCAGAACAGTTTACGGCTTTAATATTTTTATCAAATTCGGATATAACTTCCTCAAAGGAAAATGCTAACCATTGCGTAAGCGCATCTATATTTTCACAGGGGAAACCATCTTCATCAACAGTTTCAGCTAATTGCGCCGACTTTTCCAGGATGATCGTATAAGACTCATCCAGCACAATATATTTTTTATTGGTCTTGCCAATATCAAAGATCAATATGAGGGAAGATGGGTCCATGATTTCTACAATCCGGTTGCTTGTGTATTCTTTCCTCTTTCATTTACCAGGTTTTTTCGAACATTGGCAGACCTGAAAATGCCAATGGGTGATAAAGCTCCTCCGTTTCGCAACCTTGCTTCGGCAACAAGGGGACGAACATCGGTCCGAAATGCTGATTGCAGTATTTCCTGTGCCAGCACTACATCATTATCATTTTGTGCTTTGGTTAATGCATCCTGGTCTATTAATAAGGCCTGTGCATAGCTGATCTGAATGGCTTCAACAGATTGTAACAGGTCTTCCAGGGGATCCTTTATGTTATGCGAAGCATCAATCATCCAGGCTAGCCCTGAGGCATGATCCATTTTCCTGGCATCCATGCCTTCAACCAGTTCTTTAAAAATAAGGAAGAGCTGATATGGTTTTATGCTGCCTGTTGTTAGATCATCATCACCATATTTGGAATCATTAAAATGAAAACCGCCCAGTTTACCTTCCATTAATAATAAAGCCACGATCTGTTCTATATTGGCATTAGGCAGGTGATGTCCAAGATCCACGAGGGTAAAAGCCTTTGGCCCGAGTTTATTGGCATATAATAACGACTGGCCCCAATCGCCAACCGTCATCGAATAAAAATTAGGTTCATAGGCTTTGTATTCCACAAACATTTTCCAATCATCAGGAAGGGCGGAATATATTTCTGTTAATCCTTCTAATACATGCTGAAATGCTTTTCTGAAATTCAACTGACCAGGAAATGATGATCCATCAGACAACCATACCGTGATTGATTTGGAGCCAAGCTCCATCCCCTGGCGTATAACTTCGATATTATGGTCGATCGCCAATTGCCGTACGGCTTTATCTGTATGCTGCAAAGACCCGAACTTATAGCTGGGGGTTTGTCCAGGTTGATCCTGGAAAGTATTGGAATTCATCGCATCAAAGCGAAGACCAAGTGAGGTTGCATAAGATTTGGTTGCCCCAGGGTCTTGAGGAATATCCCAGGGAATGTGCAGGGAAATGGCATCACAGGAACGGTTAAGCGAATTCAGTAATGCAACATCCTGCATTTTTTCTTCCAGGTTACGGGGTTCTCCTCCTTCCGGGAAACGGCCAAAACGAGTTCCTCCGGTACCCAATGCCCAGCTGGGAATGGCAACCTGCAAAGCCATTAACTTTTTAATAATTTCCGTTGTATTTTCAATTTGATCAGACAAAAAAGAAAACGAACGTTGATGAGTTGTTATATTTTGCTGATTATACTCTTTGATGAAATCGTTTGCTATTTGCATGGTAATTCTTTCAATTCAAATGAAATACTTCTTTTAGTGGTATATTAACAGGACTATTATCCGGGTTGGTTCGCATGATGTCTTTCATGTATTCCCACCATTTTTTCATGATCTCTTTTTCGGGCAGTTTATCCAACGCTTCAGCATCTGATATTTTTAAAACACCGAAGAGGGTAGAAGTCTCTTCGTCTAAAAAAATGGAATAGTCTTCTATGCCGGTATTTTTCAGGAGAGATACCAGTTCAGGCCATATGGCATCGTGCCTTTTTTTGTATTCTTCTTCTGCACCTTTATTAAGGTACATTTTAAATGCAAGCCTTTTCATCTTATTATCTTTTTTACTTTGCGACATTACGGTTAAGCCTTGATTATCTCAGGAATGCCATTGCCACTCCTCCATCAACATTCAATGCATTACCGGTAGATTTATTGAGTAATCCGGAAACAAATACAAAACATGCATTTGCAATATCTTCAGGCAGTATAATTTCATTAAGTAAAGTCCGTTTTGCATAGTAAGCCGGCAGGTCCTCTACTTTAACACCATAGGCTTTTGCCCGGCCCTCGGCCCAACTGCCTTCCCAAATTTTACTGTCGGCTATCACTGCATCGGGGTTTACTACATTAACCCGGATGCCATCCTTACCCAGTTCTGCTGCATTAAGTCGGCTGAGGTGAAGTTGTGCCGCTTTTGCTGAGCCATAGCCTGCGTTATTAGGGCCGGAAACAACGGCATTTTTACTAACGATATTGATGATATCACCACCTTTATCCTGTTTGCGCATGATGGAAACAGCTGTTTGTGTAACCAGGAACTGTCCTTTTACCAAAACATCATATAGCAGATCCCAGTCTTTTTCTGAGTGTTCTTCCAGGGGTGAAGAAATGGATAAGCCAGCGCAGTTTACTACAATATCGATTCCGCCGAAACTGAGCGAAGTATTTTCAAATGCACTTTGGATGCTTTGCTTATCGGTTACATCAAATAGCACCGTGTTAAATCTGTCTTGTCCAAGCAAGATTTGAAATTCCTCTCTGGCTTTTTCCAGCCTGCTTTTATCATTGTCTGTAATTACCACACAAGCTCCTTCGGCTGCAAATTTCTTTGCAATGGCTTTGCCGATACCGCCTGCACTACCTGTAACAAGTGCTATCCGGCCGCTTAGCGGTTTTGGTTTTGGCATGCGTTGGAGTTTGGCTTCTTCCAGCAGCCAGTATTCAATATTAAATGCTTCTTGTCTGGGTAGTGATGTATACGATGAAATGGCTTCTGATCCGCGCATAACATTGATGGCATTGAGGTAAAACTCTGCAGCTACCCGGGCCGTTTGTTTATCTTTTGCGAAAGTGAATATGCCAATACCCGGATAGATTATTACTACAGGATTGTCATCGCGGATAGCAGGACTGTTGGCATGTTTGCACATATTATAATATGCAGTATATCCCTTTCGGTATGTTTCAAATAAAGGAGAGAGTTTGTTTTTAATGGAATTTGTATCTGAAAGGTCCTCGGATGGATCAAGGGTTAATACCAGCGGGGCAATTTTAGTTCGTAAAAAATGATCCGGACAACTTGTGCCCATAGGGGCGAGCCGGCCAAGGTCTTTTGAATTGATAAATTCCAGGGCCCTTTCCTCATCAGTGAAATGCCCAACCATCGATGATTGATTACTGCAGAGACCCCTGAGTATCGGCGCCAGAGTGGCTGCCTGTTTTTTTCTTTGCGTTTCTGGCTGGCTATTTATCAATGATCCGCCGAATACCAGCTTCCCGATTTGTTTTTTTTCTATATATGCTGCGCATGATTCAATTACTTCCAGGCTGTTCAGGTAACAACTGTATGCATCATCCCCCCAGGTGAATAATCCATGTGATCCCAGCATGATGCCCCTGATTCCCTGATTTTCATCAAGGCATTTTTTTAATTGCAAACCAAGATCAAATCCCGGCCTTTGCCAATGAACCCAGCCAATTTTTCCACCGAAAATTTCCCTGGTAATATTTTCTCCATCCTTTGATGCAGCGATGGCTATAGCGGCATCAGGATGCAGGTGGTCTATATGTTTAAATGGAAGGAATGCATGTAATGGAGTATCTATTGACGGTGCTTTTGAATCCAGGTCGAAAATACAGTGGTTGAACAAATTCACCATTTCATCTTCAAATTCAATTCCTCTGTACACATTTTTCAAATGCAATAATCTTTCCATGTACAAAGCAGCTAGCCCGCTGCGTTTGAGTGTACCCAGGTCTCCACCGGATCCTTTCACCCACATAACTTCGGTAAGCTTACCTGTTAGCGGATCTTTCTCCGTTGTTTTACAGGATGTATTGCCACCACCGTAATTGGTTAACCGAAGATCGGCACCCAACAGGTTAGAGCGATAGATTAACAGGGCAACTTCATCTCCGGCCATTGAAGTAGCTTTTGATTCATTCCATAAAAAGCTGACATGCTTAAAATCCTGTACCTGCTCCCTTGACATACTAATTTTTTTAATATTATTTTAATGCGTTTCCATAACCTACCAGTATAACCGATGCAATAATCGTGATAATACCAATTGTTATAGTTGTTTTGGTTTTGCTGCTGACTCCTTTCCATTCTTTCAGGACAACGCCCCACATATTGGCCACCAGTATGATGAAGGCCATGTGAAGGATCCAGGAACTCGCGCCATTGCCCAGTTTGCTTTCACCCATTCCGTAAAAGAAAAACTGTAAAAACCAGATGGTGCCTGCTGCAGCAGAAAACAGGTAATTTTTTAGAAGTGGCGTTTTTTGATTGGTATAATCACCAAAGCTTTTATTTCTGAAATTCAATAAAAGGCACCAAATGAGGTTTGTTGTTAATCCGCCCCAGAGCAGTACAACATAGGCTACGTTATTTTGAAACAGTGGGTTCATCCCGGAAGCAACAGCGGCTTCTGCCATTGGCTTTCCCGCTTCAATACCAAAATTAAAACAGGCGCTCATGATACCGGAAAAAACGGCAACAATAAGGCCTTTGGCAATATTGAATTCCGAAACTGATTTTTTCTTTTCTTCCTCCGGAAGTTCCTTTTCCTTCATCATGCCCGCCCGTCCGCATATATAGATGCCCAACAGGCAAAGTAATACTCCTGCAAATACAATCCTTCCCCAACTGGTATATAAAAGATCATTGAAAGTGGTTTTGCCAGGAGCGGGGAAGAAGTTATAATATAATGAAGGTACCAAAGCTCCAAATGCAGAACAGAATCCCAAAACAACAGAGTTTCCTAATGACATGCCAAGGTATCTTACCCCAAGCCCATATGTTAATCCGCCAAATCCCCATAATACACCAAATAAGAAAGTATAGAAAAGGGTGGATCCACCTGCTTGACTGATAATGTCCGAAAACCCGGGCACGGTTAAAACAGCAGCCACTGGAGGCACGATGAGCCAGGAAAAAAGTCCCCCTACGATCCAGAAAGATTCCCATGACCATTGCCGAACTTTTTTGTACGGCATATAAAAACTTCCTGATGCGAAGCCGCCAATAAGATGAAAAATTACACCGAGGATAACTTGCATATGGAAGAAAAGTTAAAAATTTGTAATAGCTTGTAATGAAGATAATTAATTTGAGTTAGTTTGAAGCCCGGTAATATAGAAGGTTTATATATTCAAAAATTTTATTTCCTTATTTAATTGACCTGTCATGAACGAAACTATGTTTCGGTTTACAGCCTGGATTATTATTTTAAGTAGTTTTTTATGGGCCTGCAATTCAGGAAATGAAGAAAACTGGGAGCTTCAATCTCCTGATAAGTCCATCAGCCTTAAGGTTTCCCTGTCAAAAGATGAAGAAAAACATGTAAGCCTGGTATATGAAGTGCAAAAAGTCATAAATAATGTAAGGACTACTGTTATTGAGATTTCCCCTTTAGGAATCATACGTGAGGATCAGGCATTTAATAATAACATCATATTTAAGTCGAAAAGCGGAATAAAAAAAATCGACGAAACCTATGAGATGAAAATTGGTCGTCAAAAAGTGATCAGGAATCATGCAAATGAGCTTGAATTGACCTTTGCAAATGATAAAGGTTCACTGGTACAGGTTATAATGCGTGCATATGATGATGGTGTTGCTTTCAAATATGTTTTTCCGGGTAAGACAGACAGTACTTTAACGGTTACCGAAGAATTAACAGGATTCAATATTCCGGATAGCGGTAAAGCTTGGATTGAAAAATATGATTCTTCTTCTAAATGGACACCAGCATATGAAAAATTTTATGAAAATGGTATTCCTATAGGAACATCATCGCCCAATAAAGAAGGTTGGGCTTTTCCGGCTTTATTTCAATCGAATGGGCATTGGATTTTGATCTCAGAAGCTAATCTGTCTCCATCATATTGTGGTATTCGTTTAAAGCAGGATGCCCCAAATGGTTTGTATACTGTTCGTTTTCCTGAAGCTAAAGATGCGGAAGGTACCGGCAAGGTTGAGCCTTCGTCTGTTTTACCCTGGACCATGCCCTGGAGGGCCATCATAATTGGCAATACTCCTGCAGCAATCATTGAATCTCAAATGATCAATAACTTAAGTGATAAATCTGTTCCGGGTGATTTTTCCTGGGTTAAACCCGGTCGTTCTTCCTGGAGCTGGTTATCGGATAACGCAAGTCCCAAAAATTATGCATCATTAAAATCTTTTATTGATCTCTCAGCAGAAATGGGCTGGGAATATTCTTTGGTTGATGCTAACTGGGATCTCATGGAAGGGGGAAGTATTGAGCAATTGGTAAAATATGCACAAACAAAAGGAGTGGGCATTTTGATGTGGTATAATTCAGGAGGGCCGCATAATATAGTAACAGAACGTCCAAGGGATATTATTTTTAATCCTGCGTTAAGAAAAGCAGAATTTAAAAAATTACATCAATGGGGTGTAAAGGGTATCAAAGTTGACTTCTGGCATAGTGATAAACAAAACCTGATTACCTTATATCACGATGTGTTGAAAGATGCTGCCGAAGAAAAAATTATGGTGAATTTTCATGGTTGTACAATTCCCCGTGGCTGGTCAAGAACCTATCCTAACCTGGTTTCCATGGAATCTGTTAAAGGGGAGGAGTGCTATCTTTTTGACTCAGTATATACCTATGAGGCCCCTGTTCAAAATAGCATACTTCCATTTACCAGGAATGCAATTGGTCCTATGGATTATACGCCTTTTGGGCTTACTAATTTTAGGTTTCCACATAACACAACCAATGCGCATGAACTTGCTTTAACCTTGGTTTTTAATACCGGAATTATTCATTTTGCTGATAATGTTAAAACGTATTCATCATTACCAGTTTATGTAAAAGACTTTCTTCGTAAACTACCCGTGGTTTTTGATGAAACACATTATATTTCAGGGGAGCCGGGGAAGTCGGTTATTCTTGCAGCAAGAAATGGTAATACCTGGTATATTTCCGGGATCAATAGCGAAGCAAAAAATGTCACCAGTAGTTTTGAACTTCCCCTTTTAGATAAAGGGAAATACAATATTCACTTGATTACAGATGGGGCAGATAAAAATAAGTTTGATTATGCGCTTAAAGAATTTACTTCCGGGGATAAATTGAACATTAATATGTTGCCTTTCGGTGGATTTACGGCAGTAATTGAAAAGAAATAATCCTATTGACCTTGCATAAGAAAGAGCCAAATTTATCCGGGACCAGTGTTCTGGATAACAGGTAAATGGTGGAAGAATAGCAGATCCTTCAACACGACAGCTAATACTTAGCTTCTGTCTTGCCATTCCGAGTAATAAAAAGTGAAACCAACGTTCTTTGATAATGACATTTACAAGAATGCCGCTCCTCCGGAGCTTGAATACATTATGCAATATCTTTCTACAAGAATGCCGCTCCTCCGGAGCTTGAATACATTATGCAATATCTTTCTATAAGAATGCCGCTCCTCCGGAGCTTGAATACATTATGCAATATCTTTCTACTAGAATGCCGCTCCTCCGGAGCTTGAATACATTATGCATGGGCTTTCTACAAGAATGCCGCTCCTCCGGAGCTTGAATACAATATGCAATATCTTTCTACAAGAATATCGCTCCTCCGGAGCTTCAATACAGAATACATACTTCTGTTATAGTTTTGTAGCTCCGGGACAATATTCTTATAAGAAAATATGGTTTTTGGCTTTTAGCTCCGGAGGAGCGATATTCTTGTAGCAAAATATGGTTTTTGCATTTGAGCTCCGGAGGAGCGACATTCTTATGCCTTTTATCAATTTAGCATTCAATTAAATACATACTGTGTCATTGTTACGATAGCAGCTATTACACATTCTCTCAATTGTCATCCCGGGTTATTCAAACTTTTTAGCTGGTTTTGAATCATACACCAACGCTTCCCATCCGCGCAGTGTATAGCCCTCCTGCGGATTTAGGATTTTTACTTTTACCATATGATGTCCGGAAGGGAGATTATATTTCCAGGAAAGTTCATGCCGGCGGAGAATTTCTGAAACAGGCAATGATACTTTCTCAAAAAGAGTACCATCTATATACACTTCTGTATTAAAGGAAAAACTACTGTTCCTGTTATTCCTGTCTGTTGCTTCCGCCGCTCCGCGTAGTACAAATCCAATACCGTCAAATTCGAAGTTCATCTCATTTTTATCCTGTTTTACAGCAGCTCTTTTCACTGGATAATGGTCTTCAAAAGATTTTTCAAACCTGGTTGTAACCGGAGTCTGGACTGCTATAGTGATATTATCTCCTTTGATGGTTCCACCATTGTTTTTGATCATCTCCAATGCATGTTTATACCCGGTTGCATATGTGTCATTAAGCGACATGGTAGTATATTTAAAATCCATATCCTCAATTTCTGTAAGCCCCATCTTCCAGTAAGCGGGTATTTTATCATAGCCTAAAACCGTACCGAGAATACCTGCTGCTGATGAAGGGTTGCAGTCGGCATCCTGGCCGCAACGGGCGGCAATTTCCACTGTTTTTGTAAAGTCACCGTTGCCATACAGTAACCCAACAACAACATATGCAGAATTGATTTTAGCATCAATATTAAAGGCTGCGAAAACCCCATCGGGGCAACCCACTTCCTCAGCCCATTTTTTTTGTATTTCAAACCAGGTTTGTTTCCAGTCGTTAGGATATTTTTTATGCCAGTTGATCACATCCCTGATGCATTGGTAGAATTCACTTTTTTCCGGAATGGTTTTCAATCCAGCTTCAACTATGGCCGGAATATTATCAGAAACAAATGCGGATGCATACATGGCGCCAATAAATACACCGCCATACCAGCCATCTCCATAATTCATGATATGACCGATCTTATCACTGATGGCTGTTGCTGCATTGGGCATGCCGGGGCACATTAATCCTGCAAAGTCAGCCTCTATCTGGTAATCGATATCATCTGCATGTGGATTATTCACCCAATAGCCGGATGCAGGGGCTTTGATCCCGTTCAGGATATTATATCTGCCGGCCTGGTTGGCGTGCCAGAGCATATATCCCGCTTTCGCA
>JAHEEX010000107.1:0-6928 GCA_024640465.1 Sphingobacteriales bacterium
CTTTTAACATCAATGGCGCTGAGATGAAATTTTTTAATGTAGCGCGGCGACTTAGGATAAAAAATAAAGCCCGCAAATTCCACCCCCAGTTCATCCAGCTTTTTCAACTGATCCAGCCTTGTCATGCCGCATACCTTAATTCTCATGCTTCCTATTATAATTTTGATGCAAATATCCGGAAAGCTTCACCCGGATTTTTTTCCTTCATAAAATTTTCTCCCATCAGAAAACCCGAAAAACCATGTTGTTTAAAGAGTTTGATCTGTTCCACATCACTGATACCGCTTTCTGCAATTTTACATTTACCCTGGGGTATTTTTGCAGCCATCGCCAAACTTCGATCCAGGTTAACTTCAAAAGTTTTCAAACTCCGGTTATTGATTCCAATCAGTTCCGTATCATCACAAATATGTTCAAATTCTTCTTCATCATGAAGTTCGAGCAAAACTTCCAACCCCAGGCTTTTTGCCGATGCAGCCAGCATCTTTACTTCAGGCGGAGTTAAACAAGCTGCAATCAGCAGGATGATATCAGCACCAATAGCTTTGGCTTCCAATAGCTGGTATTCATCAATGATAAAATCTTTTCTTAATAACGGAATGTTAACCGTATCCCTGGCCTCCATCAGGTCTTCTGAAGACCCGCCAAAAAAATGATCATCAGTCAATACCGAAATGGCTGCGGCTCCAAAGCGTTCATAATCCCTGGTAACTTCTTCCACATGTGCTGTTGCATTGATGATGCCTTTGGATGGAGATTTTCTTTTGAATTCGGCAATAATCCCTGTACTCTCCCCGGCCCTTAAACGATCCACCAGGGAAACACAGTTTCTGTTAAAGTATGGAAATTTCTCCAATACAGCCGGTGGCATCAGTCCCTTGCGTAAAGGGAGTGTGCTTCTCTTATGTTCAATTATTTTTTCTAATATATCCATTAAAATTTCTTCTCTTTTATAACTGTTTATTGCATGTCAACCAGCTTCTTTAAAGCCTGGTAAGCTTTGCCATTATCGAGACTATCAACTGCTGCAGCATAAGCCTGATCATAGGATGCGAATTTGCCTGTGCTTTGCAGCGCCATGGCTGCATTAGCCAGTACTACAGCGTTCTGGGCCCAGCTACCGCGGCCGGATAAAATATCGCGGAAAATGTTGGCAGCCTCTTCAACTGTGTCCCCACCCTCTATATCACTGGCTAAAACCCTTCGCTTGCCCAATTGTTCGGGTGTTAGAATATGTTCTCCCGCCTGGGTTATGACCTTGGTATCATTAGTTAACGAGATTTCATCGTATCCATCCAGGCCGTGGATAATGGTGAATGCTTTTCTACCCTGTTGCAGCAAATAAGTATATATCCTCGCCATTTCAAGGTTATACACGCCTACCAATTGAAATGCAGGAGAAGCGGGGTTAACCATGGGTCCAAGCATATTAAAGAAAGTACGCATTCCCAGGTTTCGCCTGATAGGGCCAACCGTTTTAAGGGCCGGATGAAACAATGGGGCATGCAAAAAACAAATCCCCGCGTGATCAAGTTCTTTCTTTAACAGATCCTGGTTGTTTTTAAATTTATACCCCATCTGCTCCATTACATTGGAAGATCCGCTTACGGAAGATGCTCCATAGTTGCCATGTTTGGCCACTTTCTGCCCGGCACCTGCAACAATAAAACAAGCCAGTGTCGAAATATTAAAGGTGTTTTTTCCATCTCCGCCCGTTCCAACAATGTCTATCACTTCTTCTCCGTCCAGGTCAACAGGAACACATAAGTCTAACAAGGCATCCCTGAAACCTTGCAGCTCCTGGATGGTAATGCTGCGCATCAGGTAAACCGTCATGAAAGCGGTGATCTCATGCTCATTATACTGGCCCTTTCCGATGTTTACCAGTACATCCCGGGCTTCTTCCCTGCTCAGGGATTTATGTTCAAATAAAAACTGCAGATATTTTCGCATATACGTTATCGGTATCTATTAATCAGGAATCTTTTTATGTAACCAGTTGCGCATCATTTGTTCTCCCATCGGTGTAAGAATGCTTTCCGGATGGAACTGTACTCCTTGTACATCATATGTTCTGTGCCGTAAAGACATGATATATCCATTTTCATCTTTGGATGTAATTTCCAGCACTGAGGGGAATTCATCAGTACCTACTACCCAGCTGTGATACCTACCCACTATAGGATCGGCAGGAAGCCCCTGGTACCAGTCGTTTTGATGAACCGATGCTGTCAATTCTTTTTCCAGGAAAATGTTTGTTGCCAGGCCGTGGTATACGGTGTCTAAGTTCACGAGCTTGCCGCCAAATGCCTGGCCGATCGCCTGGTGACCCAGGCAAACACCCAGGATCGGTTTGGTGGATGCATATTGTTTAATGAGTGGTAAAAGCAAACCAGCTTCTTCCGGAATGCCAGGCCCGGGGGAAAGAATAATCTTATCAAATTCCGCCACCTGGTCAAGCGGTATTTCGTCGTTGCGAAATACTTCCGTTTTCTGATGAAGGATCTTCTCCACCAGGTGCACCAGGTTGTAAGTGAATGAATCGTAATTATCAAAAACCAAAATTCGCTGCACGCCTAATTTTTTAAAATTTTACACTAACTTATACGCTTACCTTCTTACCCGACTCCCAACTCCCAACTCCCAACTAACGACTAACGACTAACGACTCAAAACTCCCGACTCCGCCGCCATAACAATCGCTTTTTTCAACGCACCCAATTTATTATTCACTTCCTGCAATTCACTTTCCGGATTACTCGACACCACTACCCCTGCTCCCGCCTGGTAGGTCAGTTCATTCTGCTTACTCAGCATACTACGGATCATAATGGCATGGTTACAGGATCCGTCGAAGCCCATGAAGCCCAGGGCGCCGCCATAATAAGACCGGCTGGTGGGTTCATACGCATCAATTAACTCCATGGCCCTGATCTTGGGAGCACCGCTCAAAGTACCTGCAGGGAATGTTTTGGCCATTAGCTCAAATGGATTGCTTCCGGGCCTTACTTTGCCGGTTACTTCGCTAACCAGGTGAATCACATGTGAATAATACTGGACCTGGCGGTAATGAGCGACACTAACGTCATTGCATACCCTACTAAGATCGTTCCTTGCCAGGTCTACCAGCATCACATGCTCCGCATTTTCTTTGGCATCCAGTAAAAGGCGCTCCGCCGCAAGCTGGTCTGTTTCATCATCCCCGGTGCGCCTGAAGGTACCAGCTATCGGATGCACAACAGCCTTTCCATTGCTGATGATTAACTGGCTTTCCGGGGAAGATCCCATGAGTTTATAAGAACCGTAATCATAGAAAAACAAATAAGGTGATGGATTGATATTCCTTAAAGCGCGATATACATTAAACTCATCTCCGGTGAAACCCTGCCTGAATCGCCTGCTGAGTACAATCTGGAACACATCACCGCGATGGCAATGACTGATCCCCTTTTCCACCATATTACGATAATCCGCATCGTTCATATTAGAGGTTTCCCCGCCTGAGATGGCAAAGGGATATTCGGGTACATCCTTGCTACGGATCAGGCTTTCCAGTAAATCCGGATCCGTAGGAAGTCCGTCAATCTTGTTTTCGCAAAGGAAAAGCTCATCTTTAAAATGGTTGATAACAATGACGTATTGGTATAACCGATATCGCATCAATGGAATAACATGCGCCGGGTTTTCATTCATGGAAAACTGGTCGCCACGGTTATGCTCCGGTTTATCAGCCAGGGTTAGGTTCTCAAAAAAACGTATGGCATCATACGTCGTGTAGCCATAAAGGCCCTGCGCAAACCTTGCTTCCTTTTCATCGCCGCTGCTTTCAAATCGCTGCATGAATTCCCAAACAAGGGAAGGCACTTTTTTGCCATCACTTATATCATGCTGTTCAGGCTTTTGACCGGGCAATTTCGATTCAAGTCTTTGAGCTGATCTAATCTCGATACCTGCAATTGCGTTTACACAAATAAAAGAATAGCTGTTTTCCGCAGCATGGTTATCGGTACTTTCCAGCAGGATCGTATCCCGGTATTTATCCCTCAACCTGAGATAAATGCCCACCGGGGTATATATATCAGCCAGCCACCTGGTAACCTGGGTGCGTATGGATATTTTTTTCATTCGTCTGTTTCTTCTCTTCGTTGTTAAAAAAGAAAGGGCCCCGGTATGATCGGGGCCCTGTTATAATATGATTACATAGTAATGACAATACAGACCCCTAAGAGCTTGTATGCCACCACCAATTGTTATTGATCATTTTATTCATCAATGCAAATATGAAGTTGATTCGGGATATAAACAAATTTTTTTACATTTTATGGAAAAGTCAGTGTGAACGAAGGGAAAAAACACTAATTTTTAATTATAGTATGAATATAACCAACAGTTCCGGGCGGCTACACTCTTTGGATGCCATGCGTGGCTTTATAATGGTACTTCTTGCACTTGAAAGTACAATGCTTTATGAGCACATGCATGAAGCATTTAAGGGTACAATGGCAGAAGGCTTCATCATCCAGTTTTTCCACCATCCCTGGAACGGTCTTCGTTTCTGGGACCTGATACAGCCGGGATTTATGTTTATTGCAGGTACAGCCATGGCATTTTCCCTGCAGAAGCAACGGGACAATGGCATCATTTGGAGTGCCTCTTTTAGCAAGACACTCAAACGTTCCGGCTGGCTTTTTTTCTGGGGTGTACTTAATTATGCGGTAAGGCCGGGCGGACTATCTTTTGAATTATGGAATGTACTCACCCAATTGTCATTTACGACCCTTCTGGCTTTTTTAATATTCAATTGGAAATCATCCTGGCAAATGCTTTTTTGTATAGCCCTCTTATTACTTACAGAAGGTTTATATCGTTTTACAGATATACCCGGTTTCGATCAGCCCTTTACAGATCAACATAATTTTGGTAATTATATGGATTTGGTGCTGATGGGAAAAATCAATAAAGATGGCTGGGTGGCCATTAATTGTATCCCTACTGCCGTGCACACAATTGCAGGAGCTTTGGCGGGTAAATTTCTTTTACAAAAAACAAATAAGGTCACGCCTTTGATTTGGTGGGGAATTGCCACATTGTCTGCCGGGCTCTTGCTTGACTTTACCGGTATAACCCCCATCATTAAACGAATAGCCACTTCTTCTTTTACATTGGCCTCACTCGGCTGGTGCCTGCTGGGACTGGCTTTATTTTACTGGTGGATCGATATTAGGAAACACCACAAAAATCTGCTGATATTCACCGTCATGGGCATGAATGCCATTTTCATCTATTTGTTCTTTGAGATTGTAGGATCAAGATGGTTTAATGATTACATTTCATTTATCACTAATGGGCTCATGCAGCTAATCTCCATTCCGGAAACGATGCAACACATCATCAGCTCCCTGGTTATTTTTGGATTGGAATGGGGGATCTGTTATTTCCTTTACAAGAAGAAAATATTTTTCAAATTATAATGTGCAGTTCAGTTTAAAAGACAATTGAATAAGACAGCTTAAAGCCTCGAACATTTTTTTAAAAAATATATAGCTTTAAATTTCAAATAAGACAAAGAACACTTTTGTAGCATTTCAAACGGATGAAGAAAATTAAAATGATAAAATAAATGAAATCATTATTAATCGTCACAGCACTTATTGAAGGCTTAACCGGTTTGGCTATTGCTATTTCGCCATCTTATATTGCCTCCATATTACTCGGTACTTCGCTCACAGATCCAAGTGCAATCCTGATTGCAAGGCTTGCAGGATCAGCATTAATTACCATTGCAATTGCCTGTTGGTTATCTGGAAGTGATAGTCATTCTTCTATTATGGTAAAAGCAATGATTGTGTATAATATTTTTTCTATAACACTTCTTGTTTATGCAGTACTTTTTGAAAAAATTTCCGGCCCGGGCCTATGGCCAGCTGTTTTGCTCCATTTGGGTTTGCTGATTTGGTGTTTATCCTCTTTGTGGAAGAGAGCAAGATAAAAGCGATGAGTGGTATTCAATAATAAACCGCAAAGCAACGAGGATATCTTTCTTCGCTGCTTTGCGGTTAAGGCATTTTAACATCATATTACTTATTTGCCAATAAAACGGCATCAAGGTCTTCGCCTGGCAATGCTATGATTTTTTGCGCAACAGGATCCCAGTCGATTCTTCTTCCCAGTTTATAAGAAAGTCCACCCATATGTGCAGAAATGGCTTCTTCAAATCCTTCTTTAATGGAGCAACTTGGTGTACCGCCATTCCGGATACAACTTAACCATTCCCTCAAATGAAGAAATGTTGAGTCGACCCTTTTACCATCCCTGTATGTCCACAGTAATCCTTTGTTTGCAAAATATTTGGCTGTGGCCGAAGTAACAGCATCTGTTCCATTGACCGCGGGATCATACTGATATATGGGAACGCCAGCTTCGATACGCTCTTCTTTAATCAATTCAGCATATTTAGTTGACCTCGGATCAGCATATACTGTAATCCGGTTGCCCAGTTCCATACTGCCATCATGGCCCATCAAAACTGTACCCCTGTCGAACTGGTTTCCCAATGTGGCACTGTAAACGAAAGTCATTCCTTTCTCTTTTCCTTTCTCCTGGCTTCCACCGGTACTAAATTCCGGAAACTCCATATTTACCTGCATTACATCCGGAACATTTCGTCCGTCGCGATGGGTATAGATACCTCCTGATGCAGTAACGGAATATGGGATGCCCATCTTCAGGATACAATTGATCCGGTCAAAGTCGTGCGTCATTAAATCGCCAGACAATCCTGATCCATAAGCCCACCATTTGCGCCAGCGGAAAAAATGCTCCAGGTTGAAAGGTTCCTTTGGTGCGTTTCCAAGGAACTGATCCCAATCGATGGTTTTGGGATTGGCAGCTTCAGATATATCATATTGCCATGCACCGTTATCATCAT
>JAHEEX010000107.1:6938-11853 GCA_024640465.1 Sphingobacteriales bacterium
ATCATCATTTCTGTTGGTGTTTGTTTCAACCAATGATACATGGCCGAGAATATTCTTTTTGATGACATCCTGGGCGGTAAGAAAACTTTGTGTTTGACGATGCTGGTGTCCTACAGCGAATACTGTTTTGGGGTTTTTCAGAACAGTATCGCGTAAAAGATAGGTTTCAGAAATATTATGCGTCATTGGTTTTTCGACATATACATGTATACCTGCATTGAGCGCTTCAATGGAAATGGGGGCGTGCCAATGGTCCGGGGTTGCAATAACGATAGCATCAACCTCCCCGCTATTGATCAGTTCTGTATGTGTACGGAATCTTTTTATTTTATTGTCACCGCTATTAAAAGAGGCCAATGCGTTATTGGCACGCTCGTCGAAAACATCACAAATGGCAGCCAGCTTTATATTCAGGTTTTCCTGAGCCTTAAAATCTGCCAGCCTTGTGTCTTTTGGATTTTTCGCCAAAGCCTCTTGCATATCTTTTAGCCAACCGGTAGAAGCAAAACCCAACGCACGACAAAGCTGTTCGCCCCGAATGCCAAAACCTATGATACCAATCCGAAGTGGTTTACCACTCATCGGTCCTGAAGCGGGAGGTGGTGAGGCTTTAATATTTAATGTCTCCAGCAGAAACTGCTTTTCACGTTTTGCGGAACCCGCCAGGCTTGCACCGGAATACCAAACTGCACCAAATAATGGTATCCCACCAAGAGCTTTCAGGATATCCCGCCTGTTCCATTTTCCAAAAATATTATTATCGTTTGTCATGGTGATTAGTTTATTGATGTGTTAACCTTATTCTTTGAAAATAAATTTCCCAGGCCAAATACGGATGTCAATGGGAACTGGTAGATCACAAAAAGTGCGGCCATCTCAATCAGGTTTTTGTTGACTATCCAATAACTTCCTTCCGCCGGACCTTGAGGCAAACCTGGAAATGGCGGATGAGCGAGATAGTAAAGTATCAGTAATAGTATTCCGGCAATACAACCCCATTTAATTTTTATACCAATAAGAAGGCTTATTCCAACGGCAATAAGGCCTATGATATTTAAGCTGTCAATGACGGATATAAAGGAATCGCTGGCGAGCCAGGCAAAAAAGGGTTTTAGAATAGATGCACTAAGTAAATAACCCCTCGAAGTCCATGATGGATTATATGCTTTTATAACTCCTTCATATAGGAAATGCCAGCCGATTAAAATACGAAGCAGCACCAACGCATTAGCCTGCACATTCGTTAATTTTGGATAGTTCATACTATTTTAGATTTATTATTTGAACTGATTTATGCAATTTTCATAAAGCCTGTTTTGAAATTGCCCTGTATTTCTTCCTATACTATTCATTCGTTTTAGTGACCACTTCTAGATTCTCCTGAAATCTTTCGGAAGTATATGTTTTCCATTTTCCATTTTCATCATAGATAAAATAAACTTCCAGGTTCAGGTTTTTATTTTCTGACAAAAACTGTTTTGATTTATCCAATCCCATCACCATAAATGATGTAGCATATGCATCTGCAGTCATGCAATTTTCTGCAATCACGGTTGCGCTCAGTAAATTATTTTTTGCCGGGTACCCGGTAAACGGGTTAATAATATGGGCGTATTTTTTCCCATCTTCGATGTAAAACTTTTTATAATTACCGGAAGTAGCCAGCGACTTATCATTTATTTTAATTACGGAATTTAATGTTACACCACCTGATATGTCTTCATTTGGTTGTTCAATTCCTACAGTCCAGCTACTATCGTCAAGTCTCTTCCCTTTTGCCCTTAATTCCCCTCCCACTTCCACTAAATAGTTGCTAATGCCTTTGCTATCGAGAAAGGAAGCCAATACATCAACGGTATATCCCTGGGCTATTGCATTAAAATCGAGCATTACCTGCGGCATTTCTTTGACCAGTTTTCCGTCTGCCAATCGCACTTTTTTATAGCCGATATATTTCAGTAAACTATCGATCAAAATATTATTCACTTTTCCCTTCTTTGTAAAACCGAACCCATAGGCATTGATAATGGGAGCCACTGTAACATCAAATAATCCTTTCGTTTTTTCAGAAACTTCCATGGATTTATTAAATACATCTGAGAAGTAATCATCCACAATAACATCAGAATCATTTCTATTTATCTTCGAAATGATCGAACCGGGATTATAAGTTGAGAGCGATAATTCAATTTTTTTGAAAATAGAATCAATTGATTCCCTGTAATTGGAATATTGACCAGCCAGGTATGTAATATTATAAGTCGTACCCTGGGCAGCTCCTGAAATTTTTATGGAATTATTAATCTCACGTTTGCAGCTTATGAGTAGAAAAATGGCAACCGTGGAAAGGAAGATACATTTCATTACTGCTTATTATCGTTGTCTAATTGAACCAGACAATTGACATCACTATTCTACAATAATATAACCCTGTATTTTATGTAATTAAAAAAGCAATCTTAAACGCGAAGTAACGATGACATATTTCTTCATCACCTCCCGATTGTTTTTAATCTTTTTTATATTTTTTTTCGAGATTTTCAAAAATAAATAGACCTGATAACTGAATATATGATTATCATCAGCCCCTCAGGTAATTTTTCTCTTCCTTTCTTATACAACTTGTAGATAAAATCCTCTCATTTGCAGATAGAGGCTTTTTAGGGCAAGAAACTGTTATACATTTCAGATTCCTATGGAAGGCCTTTTAAGAAATTATACGATGAAAAGTCTAACCGCAAAGGAAAAAAGGCGCAAAGATCATTTTATTTTATCTTATCTAATTTCCCCCTTGTTATGGGGTTATCCATAATCCTAAGCGCTTTTTCAAAATTTTCTTTTGCTTTTTTATTATCCCCTTTTGCCTTATAATAATCTCCCATACTGTCATAAACATTAAAACTTTCCGGAAAGTTCCGGATATTGAGTTCAAAAAAAGAATAACTTTTTTCAAATTGTTTTTTCCCCAGGAAATTATACGCCAAACTATTCACAAATTGCTCCGGAGGATGTACTTCATACCCCCATTCTGCAGAAATCTTTTTGAAATGATCCGTTACAACATCATAAGTTTTATAAGTACTATCAGTAAGAACATCCCAGGAAGGAAGCCGGTAGTTTTTAAAAATAAACCTTAATGCATCGTATTCGGCAATTAATGGAACTGATCCGTGATCATCGTCACCATAATACCTATAATCCCATTTTAATCCACTTTTTTTGTCTTCTTTTAAAATGGTTGTAAAATCCAGTATGGATCGGATATGTGAAGTATTGTTTGTAACATCAGCCCTTACCCTGCCTGTGTCCATGCCTGGATTCATTGTATTGGCGATGGCAATATATAATGACTCTTTGTTGAAATTTTCAGTGTCTAACAACCGGGATGTTTGCTTTAGCAGGTTACGATCATCATACCATAAACTGGGGTCAATAGCAACATAAGAGTTAAAAAGGTTTTTATGATGAAAGAGGGCATCAACCACCATCAGCCCGCCCAGGGAATGACCTATGAACATCCGGTAAGGGGCTGTTGAATAAGCAGAATCTATATGTGGCATCAACTCTTTTTCAATAAATGACATAAATTTATCACCACCTCCTGTTGTTTTGAAAATGGTACTATCTCCATAATCAGGGGATCCCTTGATATGCGTTGGGGTAAGGTCGCGCATGCGGTCGGTATTTAAAATTCCAACCACGATCATCTGCGGGAAAAAACTGGTGAATCCTTCACTGAGCTGGCGGATCATACTGGTAACTGATGAAAAGTGCCCATCTCCATCAAGCAGGTATACAACGGGGTAAGTAACTTTGCCAAAACCAGCTTTCGGATCTGTATGTGGCGCATATATCCAAATCTTCCTGTTCTCGTTTAATATGGTTGAATGGACAGTATCGATGGTGCCAATTACAATTTGACTGGAACTGTTTTGCGCTTGGAGACCATATAAAATGCAGGTTAATATCAGGGATAAAGTAAATTTCACAAAAATGCGTTTTAACCGCAAAGGTAGGAAGAACGTACTGTTGAGTGCGAAAAAAAACTACGGCGTACTTAGTTTCTTTGTGGTTAAATTTGTCAAAAAAGAGATGTTCCATAAGATCACAGATTTCCTTGGAGTATGGGAATCAGAATCCGCCGCCACGTTAAAAATCTTCCATAACCTCACCGACCAATATTTATCACAAACAGTTTATCCCGGGGGCAGAACATTAGGGCGACTCGCCAACCACATCATTGAAACACTAACTGAAATGCCCCATAAACTTGGATTGGGTATTGAAGAAAGCAGCGCAGATTTTCACACTGTTACAGAATTGACTGCCGGGTATAAAAAACATGCTGAAATATTGGCCTCTGCCATAAAAGAAAAATGGACGGATGCAAACCTCGATGCAACAACAAATATGTATGGTGAAGAATGGAAGAATGGGTTCTCACTCTGGGTACTGATTACCCACCAGATTCACCACCGTGCACAAATGACTGTACTTATGCGCCAGGCAGGATTGAAGGTGCCCGGCATTTATGGGCCTGCAAAAGAAGAATGGTCGGCAATGGGAATGAAACCGATGGACTGATATGAATCCCGGAAAAAATATTTCTTACAATAAAAATAGGACTCACAAATAGAGAACTTTTTTTATTCATAAGCATTTGCCAGGTACTATCTTTTTATTGAGTAATCATCCTAAAAAACAATTAGCATATCATTTTAACGCTATGTACTTAATAATTACCCTGATATCGCTTGTTTTATAGCAGGAGCAATAAGCAGCATAAAATAAATATTACACTAAGTACATTCATCCAATAAATATAAAACCGATTGATAATTTTTCCCGGTTGCATCAAACATGGCCATTTCGCAGGTTTTACCGGATGAATAATACCCATCATATTGCTTTTCCA
>JAHEEX010000279.1 GCA_024640465.1 Sphingobacteriales bacterium
CCGCCAGTCTCCAGTTTCCAGGGCAGGAAAATGCCATAATCAAATTCATGCACCTGTATCCAGTAATTGGTGGTTATATCTGTGCGTATGGAAGAGTTGGAAATATTTTGTGTAAAGGAAGAAGAAAAACCGGCATTAAATTTTTTGTCTTTATAATAGCCCATCCTGGCCCTCAACCCTAAACTGCCGTTACGAACTTTGTTTTCTTCGCCATTGACAAAGTTTACATTTTGACCATAACTTAACTGTAATCCGGCACCACCACTAAACCCGGTTTTTTTGATCTTAAAATTATAATCAAAATATCCATTCAGGTTATACATGCCCGTTACATTCACTGTTTGATATATTCGCCTTCCGATGCTATCGATAAAATCCCGGGTGCTGAATCCCTTTTGTGTAGCAGAAGCATTTAGGTTTGCCCAGAATCCGCTTTCTGTGAGGAAATCATAAGCGCCCATATAAAGCCCTATTCGATGGTTCACCGCTACATCCAGATCCGGGTTGCCAATATAAATATTAAGCGGATCATTATTGTCTGCAACTGGTTGTAATTGCTGTATGGTTGGTTGTTGAGTGCTGCCATTATAATACACACCCAGGTTCCGGTTTTTTTTCATGGTGAGGTTAAGGTTGGCGCGCGGGAAGAAATTGACAAATTTCAATTGCAGGCTGGTATCCCTTTTAAGGTCTTTTTGCAAGAGGTTGTTTTGAGCAACAGAACCGCCAATGGAGAAACTTATTTTCTTAGGTTTGGAATACCTGAAATTAATACCACCAGTATGCCCTGTATTTTCATAATCAAAATTATTGGTCAGGGCTGCAACTTCCTCATCGTATTTATTGCTGTTGGGGTCAGCTTTCTCCAGGGTACGCCTGTCTGACAACCGGTTACTATTTAGAAATCCATAATTGAATTCCAGGTATGTTTTTTTGGAGAGTGGGTGGGTATAAGATAACCGGGCAGAAATCGAATTGTCTTTATTCTTGTTGATTTTTTCCTGGTCGATGCTGTCAGATCGTACAATGGCCCCGTTGCCTTCATAATAATTATTTTGTGCCAGCAGGAAACCGTCGCTTTCCAGATAGGTGTAATCCTGCCTGAATTGCGCGGAAAAACTATGTCCCTGTTTTTTAAACTTTTTACGGTAGATGATGCTGCTACTAAAAGCTTCATTATCCGTATTATTCGTAGTCACCCTTCTGCTGTTGTTTACCTGTTGCCCTTCTTCATTAATTGATTCCGTGAAATAATTGTTCTGGCTGGTTCCTTCCCCAAGTGTTCCGGATATGGTTGCTTTGAGGGATGAGCTCGAATCAAGTTTCACATCATAAAATGCTTCGGCACGCTTTCTGTTCTTGCTGTTATAGGTTATATTATCCTGGTTCTGAAAATAAAGCGTATCAGGTAAAATATATTGTGTGGTGGTCTTTACCTCGGCCTCATTGTTGAGTTTATTAAAACGGATATTACCATTAAGGTGTTTGGCGTCCTTATCCCATTTATTGGAAAAATTTACACCAGTGTTCCAACTTTTGGGAATGCCTTCTCCTTCAAAACTGTCGTTATCAAATTCATCGCCATTATTATTGAACATCACATACATGCCACCATCGTCACTAACCCCGGTTTCCATATTACTGAGCCCACCGAAATTGCTGCTTTCCTGCCAGTTTAGACCCGTTTTTCCGTTATTAGACATGATACCATATCCGGATATTTTCTTTTTACCCTTGAAATAATTCAGCATGGCGTTATTGTTCCAGTATTTCTTCATGTCCGATCCCAGTTCCACTTTTCCGAAATAGCCATTCTTCTTATCCTCTTTCAGTTTTAGGTTAATGGTTTTCGATTTCTGGCCGTCGTCAATACCGGTAAAATTGGCCTGGTCGCTTTTTTTGTCAAACACTTCCACGTCATCCACCATGTTTGCAAGAAGATTTTTTGTGGCAATGGTAGGATCATCACTAAAAAATTCTTCCCCGTCAACCAGTACTTTTTGTACCCGTTCACCTTGTGCTGTAATCTGGCCATTTTTATCTACCTGGATACCAGGCATTCTTTTCAACAGGTCTTCCACGGATGCTCCTGCTTTTACCTGGAAACTATCCGCTTTAAATACCATCGTATCACCTTTAAAACGGATGGCTGCTACTGTTTTTTTAATAATGATTTCTTCGAGAAGTTTGCTTTTAAGGGTAAGGTAAAGCGGTCCGAGATCCAGGCTATTTTCACCGGTTAAGCTTACTGTATCTGAATAGTCTGCAAATCCCGGATGGGTAATATTTAAAATGAAATGACCCGTGTCTTTTGTGGATAATTTGAAAATACCATCTTTGTCACTGCGGGTGTATGAAAGAAGCACAGAATCTGACTGCCTAAGCAGACTAACCGAACTGTATTGAAGTTTTTTATTGTTGACAGAATCAGTCAGATTCCCGCTAACGGTTTTTACCTGGCCGATGGCCATAACTGTGGCAAACAGGGCAAAGAAAATTGCCACAATGAATTTATGCATAGGTCGCATTCAGTCGTTTTGGTTAATGGTCTACCGTTCCGGTGATCTAAAGCCGAAGCTCGTTGTATTTATTTATACTGTATATTGTAAGGAACTTAAATATTCGTTAAACCCAGTCAATAAATATATGGCCAAATCCGGTACAGATAAATCTAAAAAGGAGCACCTTGATGGGGGAAAAGGATCAGTGGCAAAAAGCGCCGGGAAAAATGATCAAAATGATGGATCAAATGCATCCGGTAAAAAAGAGGAAGCTAAAAAGATGGAACGTTACGAAGACGTACATTTTGTTGATGCCACCAAACCTGTATGGAATTACTCTTTTTTTAACGAAGAAGTGATCCGAAATTTTCAGCAGGGGACATGTTATGATGCCTATCATTATTTTGGCAATAAACAACTAACGGTACTGGATACACCGGGAACATATTTTGCCGTGTGGGCGCCAAATGCCACCAGGGTTTTTGTGTCTGGTAACTTTAACCACTGGAGCAAGACTGCTCATGAACTTTTTGTGCGGCTGGATAAGAGCGGTATTTGGGAGGGATTTATCCCCCATGTTAAAAGGGGAGAAGTATATAAATATCATATACATGGTTTTGGAGGCGTAATGCTGGATAAAGGCGACCCTTATGCTCACTATTGGGAGCATAAGCCATTAACAGCATCCATAACATGGAATTTTGAATATGAGTGGAAAGATAAAAAATGGATGAAGGAAAGGAAAAAACACAACTCACTTAGTTCGGCCTATTCTGTATATGAAGTACACCTGGCCAGCTGGATGCGCCCGGATAAAAATAATGAAGACCTCTATAGCTCTTATTGGGAGATAGCCGAACGCCTTGTTCCTTATGTAAAGGAAATGGGTTTCACACATATCGAATTAATGCCGGTGATGGAATTTCCATTTGATGGCAGCTGGGGATACCAGGGTACCGGATACTATGCACCAACCTCACGTTTTGGCAACCCGGAACAGTTTATGGCGATGATTGATTATTTCCACCGGGAAGGCATAGGTGTAATCCTGGATTGGGTACCATCTCACTTCCCTTATGACTCACATGGCCTTTTTATGTTCGATGGCACACATACGTATGAATATGCGGATATGCGTAAAGGGTTTCACCCGGATTGGAACAGTTATATATTCAATTACAAACGTGGTGAGGTTAAATCTTTCCTGATCAGTAATGCCCGTTTTTGGTTCGAACAATTTCATATTGATGGCATCCGTGTTGATGCCGTATCATCTATCCTGAAATTGGACTACTCACGTAAACATGGTGAGTGGGAACCCAATGAGTTTGGCGGCAATGGGAACCTCGAAGCAATTGCATTTGTAAAGGACCTTAACGAAACCATTTACAGGGATTTCCCGGATGTACAAACCATTGCCGAAGAAGCAACAGACTGGCCCGGCATATCTAAGCCTACATGGCAGGATGGACTTGGCTTTGGCATGAAATGGATGATGGGTTGGATGCACGATACTATTGGGTATTTTAAGCAGGATCCCTTATTCAGGCAGTTTCAGCAAGACAAGTTTTCTTTCAGCATGATGTATTATTATGATGAAAATTTCATGCTGCCGTTGAGT
>JAHEEX010000108.1 GCA_024640465.1 Sphingobacteriales bacterium
TCCTGCACGATACAGCAATATGGCCATAAAATTATTGCGCAAATATGGCCAGGATGTTATTGCTGTTGGACGAAAAAAAACAATGGTTGGTGATGTTCCGGTAGAAAAGGAAACACAGGTCAGGGATGATATTGACACTATTACACTCTACCTCAATCCAACGCATCAGCAGGAATATTACGATTATTTTTTGGCACTGCAACCAAGACGCATCATCTTCAATCCGGGAACGGAAAATGATGAACTGGAAAGGCTTGCATCAGAAAAGGGTATCCTGTGCGATGAAGCCTGCACCCTGGTTCTTTTAAGCACCGGTCAGTATTGATCTTTGCAGCTTAGCTAACTGGCGTTTAGAAAGCAGTTGAATTTTTGATATATAATTTGTAAGAATTCTCCCCTGGTTTTAATTTATAATTTATCGCCCTCATTGTAACACCATCGCCTTTTATGGGGAATCTTCTGGAAAGTGAATTCTCCACAATCTCAAATTCATCATGGCCTTCATAGCCTTCAAAATTTCCGCCTTTCTTCATATCCGCTTCAGTTACTTCAGGTATTGAAATCATTGAAAGGGATTTATCGCTGTTAGAAGAAACGCCATATACTTTTCCGTAACTGCCTGAACCGGCTGCAGTAGTTATGATATATATTTCATCAAAGCCATTTGCATCGAGGTCGCCAACCAGTACTTTATTGATTGGGTCAACATCATTGAATGGCATTTGGCTGAGTGAATCTCCACCCTTAAACCCAACAGAGATATTACTCAAACTCATTCCCGTTGGATGAGATTCGGTAATAACAAATATTTTTCCTGTTTTGGTTTTATATTCTGTTGTAACCGGTGCAGGCGGAGTATTTGGAGCTGGTTCTGCAACAGCCACAACTGAATCTTTTTTGACCTCAGTATCAACTTGTTTTACTTCATTGTTGCAAGCTGATAAAATACTTAAAACCGCAAGAATGAAAAGCATATTTTTCATACAATATATTTAACCGCAAAGTAAAAAGAACGCAAAGAATATACAAAAGATATCAGCTATTATTTTATTGAACTTTCAACCAGCCTAACCAGTTCACCCAGCTTTCCAGTATCCAGCCATCTCGTAACAATCACCAGGTCATGTTCACTATCAATGACAATAAAGTTTCCTCCATATCCCTGTGCCGAATAAATATCTTTGGAAATTTTTCCAAGATCATTACCATGGTTTGTCCACCATAAAAAACCATAAGACTTATTTGCAAAAGAAGGCTGATGAACCCCATTGACCCAATCAGCAGAAATCAGTTGCTGGTTTTTCCATTTTCCTTTCCGGGCAAACAACAAACCAAAGCGGGCCTGGTCATAAGTATTGATAAAAATACCACCGCCATGATGCCCGCCTCCGCTTACCGATTGCACCATCAATCCATCCATATTTACATAACTGTTGTCATATCCAAACCAGCGCCAGGTGGAAGAAGCGCCAATAGGATCCATGATTTTTTCTTTCAGGACAACCGGTAGCGGTTTTCTCCATACCTGTAATAAAGAATAAGAAAGCAGGTTGACCCGGACATCATTGTATTCATAATTTGTTCCCGGCTCAAGGAGTTTTCGGTTTTTCCAATCATCTATACCACCTTCCTTTGGGGGCCTGTCTGCCCAATCACAATTATCAAAAAGGCAACCAGACCAATCAGAAGATTGTGTCAGCAAATGCCTCCAGGTTATTTTGCCATTGTGCTCCCCGTCAAATTTATCATCCCAGACATATGTTTTCACTTTATCATCCACAGACCTGATCAAGCGATTATCCACTGCCAGGCCGGCGACTGTAGACAGGTAACTTTTTGTAACACTGAAAGTCATATCAACCCTATACAGATCGCCCCATTGTGCAATAATATAGCCGTTTTTAATGATCAGTCCGGCTGGTTTTCCCCTTTGCTTCATCGGACCCAGGATTTTATACCCCGGTTCATTGCTATAGGATTTTATATTGGCGATCCGCATATCATAATCGATCTTCACTTCATTGCTGATGGCAAAACGAACAGCACTGTCAATGACAGATTGGTTCATTTGCAGTTCTGTTGCTGTCTTTGTTTGCCAGGTTGAGTCAGGATAATATAATTGTTGTGCCTGGAATGTTAAACAGGCTAAAGTTGCAGCTAGAGATAAATAAATTTTCATGATTGAATTTTCTATAAATGAAAATAATCATTTAAAAAATAGGATTAAGTATTTAGTGCGCAAAGCTTTATTGGCAGTCGATTTGACTTTATTATACTGGTGAAAATATAACAAAGAGATTATGCCACCTATACGAGTGTGAAAGACATACATCCTCCCCCTAAAACCTGGGTTTGTGATATGCGCGAAATTCACCCCCTCCGGGAGGGGGACAATACTTCTCCAATTCCTTCAAAAAAATATTGCAATCACTTGTTAAAAGAACATAGCGGAGAAGGGCTGTTATGTCCCCCTCCCTGAGGGGGTGAATCGCGGAGGATTTGTAGCCTTAAGCTGCAGGGGGAGGACAATGCTTATTTATTAGTGTAGTATTTATCTAACCAACCATGCAGCTACTTTGCAAATGCGAACTAAATAGGTAATCCTATAAAAAAATATTGTGGACTAATACATGCAAATATCATTTTCAAATTCAATTTTTTTTACCCTAAAATCCTTGGTATCTTAAATTAATCAAACACTTTTATGCCAAAGAACCTGGATACATTATCAGGATCAACTGCTCCAATGGCAGCACCTGTAATTCAATCTGAAAGAATTTCGATCTTAGATAGCCTGAGGGGTTTTGCCATCCTGGGAATATTACTGATGAATATTTCATCTTTTGCCATGCCTGTAAGTGGATATGATCCATCGCTTTTACATGAAACAGGCATAAATTATTATACCTGGTATTTTATCATGCTCGTTCCGTTTGGTACCCAACGTGCCCTTTTTTCAATGTTATTTGGTGCAGGAATTATATTATTTATACATGGCAGGGGAAATAAAAAAGACGGCTCTAATGCTCTCGAGTATTTCTTCCGCCGGCAACTCTGGCTGATTGTCTTTTCTGTTTTCGATGTATGGGTTTTACTTTGGCACGGGGATATTTTACTTGATTATGCTGTGCTGGGAATGTTGATGGTAGCATTTAGGAATTTACCGCCTAAGAAACTATTGATTGGAGCTGCAGCATGTTTAATATTTATGACCATCCGTACCAATATTGATCTGTATAACAATAAAAAAATTATTTTCAGGGGAGAATCCATCGCTGCACTTGATACAACAGTTCAGAAGCTAAATGATATTCAAAAAGCTGATTTGAATGCGATGTTATCATTTAAAGAATCAGCAACCCGGGAATCCAAATTAAAAAAACGCGACCTGACGATCCAAAAAGTGCAGGAATTTAATTACGAAAGGCTACAGGAAGAAATGACCGGCAGATATACAGGTACCCTCGTGCAATACCTTTATTTCGAATTATGGGATGTTTTATTATTTATGTTCATCGGAATGGCATTTTTTAAATTGGGCATTCTAACCGGCGAGTCGCCAACAAGGGTCTATATTTGGCTGTCCGGTATTGGTTTATCCTGCGGATTATTTCTTATGCATAGCCGCATGCAGGTGTCCATTCACAATGGTTTCAACGCATATAACTTTACAAAAGATATACTATTTGATCCGTTTGAGCCTGGCAGATTACTGCGTTCTTTGGGCATTTATGGATTGATTATGCTTTTATATAAATCCGGTTTATTCAATTGGCTATTTTTCATAATGAGGGCTCCGGGACAAATGGCCTTCACCAATTACCTGATGCAGTCGGCCATTTGTGCCATCATCTTTTACGGCATTGGTTTTGGGCTCTATGGAATGCTTCCACGAATAGAAGTATATGGGGTAGTTGGCCTGATTTGGTTATTCCAGATCATCTTTTCGCATATATGGCTCCGTTATTTCAGATTTGGTCCCCTTGAGTGGTTATGGAGAAGTTTAACCTACTGGAAAATGCAGCCGATGAGGAAATAAAACTGTGACCCGTTTTATTTTTCTTAGTGCCTTTTTTTCTTCGCGGTGACTTAGTAACAGACTTTATTTAAAAGGATTCCCCCATTTAACATCGGTATACACATTCGTACCGGAAAGTGTACCCAAAAATGCTATAACTGAATTTACTTCCTGTGCATTGAGGTTAAGTTTTTGTCCAAATCCATTGGGCCTCAAACGTGGATCAAGTTTATTATTACCCGGTGCAAGGTTAATGGTACCATAATGGCCTATTACCGTCTGTAAGGTTTTTATCGCAGCGGTATGCATCATCGGGCCATTGACTGTACCGTTGGTTTTAGTAAGGTCCCTGAGTGATGGGGCACGTGTATTATCAATATCAATGCCGGGGCCATTAATAATGCCTATGATTCCGTTGTTAAGTGTATTGGGGTCGATATCAAATTCAGGTGCATTATGACATCCATTACAACCTAACCCGCCATTGATCCTTGTTCCGGTGGCATCAAAAACAGGTGGAGTCAGGAATAAATTTTTACCCGCATTTTCCTGAGGGGTGAAATTAGGAAAGGCCTGGTTGTCGTTCGGTACCAAAGCCCTGCCGGCATCATATTTTGAATCGAAGGATTGAATACTTCTTATAAACTGGGCAAGGGATTCCTGCATCCTTGCTTCTGTAACATTGATATCACCGTAAACAAATTTGAATAATTCATTATAATAAGCAATGCCCTGAAGTTTGGTTAAGAGCGCAGGCAAAGCCGGCCTTCCATTCTGTCCACTAAATCCCATTTCTGCATGATCCTGAACAGGCTGTGTTGTTTGCGCTTCAAGTGATGCGGCACGTTCGTTCCAGAAAAATTTCCTTTCAACAGCAAATCGGCTATTGACCAGTCGCATAGAATGCCTGCCGGTTACCCCGCCTTGTACCCCGCTGCTCACCAGTGCTGTATCGCTAAAGGCAAATTCCTGCTTATGGCAACTTGCACAGGAGACTGTATTATCTACACTTAAATTTTTATCGTAAAACAATACCCTGCCCAGGGTAGCCTTTGCATCTGTAATAGGATTGCCCGCAGTATTGTCTTTATTTATGTAAGCAGGCTTCCCCTGGTTGGCATAGTTTGCCAGGTTATTGAGATCGATATTAGTGCCAAAAGCAGCTTTAATGGCAGCATAAGCAACGGGTACTACTTCTGTATCATTTTTTGAACAGCCCAATGTAATTGCTATAACGGTTATAATCAGGGAGATAAGCTGTATGTGTTTGGGCATAATAAGGGTTGATGTCCTTTGACTTAATAAAACAATCGGGGTTTAATCAATTGTAAATTTTATTATTGCTTATTTGACCAGGCGATAGGTTTTATTTCCTGGTATATACAGTTTTACCTTCTTTAATGGTTTCTAATACTTGTATATCCTTTAAAGTCATTGGATCCACTTTCAATGGGTTTTTGTCTAATACCACCATATCAGCCAGTTTTCCGGCTTTTAAACTCCCTTTCTTATCTTCTTCAAAATGCTGGTAAGCGCCCCATATCGTAATGGATTGCAAGGCTTCGTAAGGGCTCAATCTTTCATTAGCACCCATCACTGTGCCGCTACGACTGACCCGGTTAACCGTGGTCCACATGATCATCATCAGATTGGGGAATGCTACGGGTGCATCGGTATGGCTGGTTACATGCAGTCCCTTATTCAAAGCAGATTTTATAGGACTGATCTGATTTGCTTTATCCGGGCCAATGATTTTCTTGTACCAATCGCCCCAATAAAAAGTATGCATTGGAAAAAGTGAAGCTATAACATCAAGTTTCTTTAGGCTATCCAATTGGTCCATACGTATCAACTGTCCATGTATCAGCACAGTTCTGCGATTGTTATTGCCATATTTTAAAGCAGCAGGTTTCATACAACGAATCATTTGGTCGATGGCTGCATCTCCGTTAGCATGGGTAAGTATTTGCCAGTTGTTGGCAAAGGCTGAATCAAATATGGCCATTACCAATTTGTCATCAGCAATGGCTGCATAACCGGCATACCCTTTTTTCTGCCCATCTGGTGGGAGTATATAGGGGATGGTGCGCCATGCAGTTCTTCCCTGAGGTGAACCATCGAGCGTTAACTTATACCCCCCGATTCTATAGTGATTGTTATATGCTTTTCCATACCATTTACTTCGCATGTATTTTGCGTAACTATAATCAATATAGGATACCACATCGATTTTTAGTTTACCGCTCTCTGCAAAAGCTGCCAGCTGCTCGTGGTTGGTCATGGCCCTGCCTTCCTGTGCGGTAGTGTAACCATAACTTAATGCCATTTCCTGGCCCTTGTCTATGTAGTAATCAGATAAAGCAGGGCTGCTTGGTGATATGATGCCAAAGAAAACTGGTATGGCTGCTAACTCTTCCAGCACGCCGTTAGGTTCATTTGAGCCGGGCATTCTTCGTATGACACCACCTCCCGGATTTTTTGAAGCGGCACTGATCTTACTCATTTCAAGGCCTTTGCTGTTGAGTACACAAAAGTGACCTGAAATATGAACGATACAAATGGGTATGTCTTTAGAAACCTTATCCAGGTCTTCCTTGGTAGGAAAGCGTTTTTCTTTCAATACTGCATCATCAAAACCCATACCTACAATCCAGCCATTGGTTTTATCGGTACCATTTTTTGTATGCCAGTCTTTTAGCGATTGCAACAGCTGGTCAATATTGTCGCAGGTACCATCGGGGCTGGCAAGCAAATTGGCAGTAACTGCCTGTGCACCAAAACCCTGAAAATGGGCATGACCATCTATAAAACCAGGGACAAGGGTCTTGCCCTTCAAGTCTATCATAGAATGCCCTTGGCCTGCAGCCTTCATGGCTTCATCTTTTGCACCTACAAAAGCAATTTTACCATCCTTAACAACAATAGCCTCTGCATATTGGGCTCTGTCTCCTTCCATGGTAATAATATCACCACCATAATACATGGTAGCAACATCGGCAGCGCTTTCAGCTGTAGCGGAATCTGCATCAGATTTTTTTGAACCAGCTGGACTATTGCAGCTCCAGATTGCAAGAGACAGTATTAATATGGAAGTGCATTTGATAATTTTCATAAACTAATTTTTAAAGTGTTGTGCATTTAAAATTAATAAACAAAAAAGAGGGATTAGAAATTCAGGATAAACAAATTAAAATTTGACAGCCCGTGTTTTCGGCGTACAAAACTTGCACATTTATTATCCTGACTGGGTTGGATTTACATTTTTCAAAGCATGTAGGATACATTGATATGTAAATATAATTGCAATAGCGAAAACAATGAAACCAAAAATAAAAGCCCACAGAGAACCACAGAGTAAAAACTGAGGGCCTCAGAGCAGATCCTAAATAGCTCTGTGGCCCTCTATTTTCTCAGTGACTCTCTGTGGGCTAAAAATATTCATGAGACTTAATAGGCCACTATATTTTTCTTAATATTATTGATTTGGTTCAGCATGAATTTGAATTACACAAAACATTTAAGCTGAATATAGAATTACAATCTTGAATTTTATTCTTTGAGGGTCGCTAAAAAAGCCACCACATCGCGGATCTCTTTTTTATTAAGCAGAAACCTCATTTCCGGCATGCCGGAAGTACCGTTAATCCGCTTTACAACCTGGTCCTTTTTAATTATGACTGCCGGCTGACCGCCTGAACTTACTTTCAAACTGGTATTGGTTTCTTCCTGTAATATCCCTGCAAGGGTTTTACCATCTTTTGTTTCAATGGTAATCATACCATATCCAGGTGCAAGCCTTGCACTGGGATTTATTAAAGCTTCCAGTAATTGCTCACGCGATAACCTTGATGCAACACCATTCAACCGGGGGCCTGCATTGCCGCCATAATCATTATATGCATGGCATCTTACACACTGTGCGGCACCGTCGCCATAAAAAATCTGTACTCCCTTCTCCGGGTTGCCTCCATATAAGCTTCCGGCATATGATGCTGTTAATTCATCTGACGATAGTCCTGCGCTGATTGTTTTATAACATGACATTAAATAGGCATCTTTTGAACTATCGATCGCTTCAGACAATTCAATATATATATCGGGAGATAGCTTTCGCCTGGCCATTTTATCCAACTGTTCTTCAAACAGTTTTTTAGTATGTACTACCGGCAATTTTCCCAATGTCAACAATGCAGATTGTTTTTCTTCCGATGTTTTTGTATTTATCACAACTGATAATAATTGTACCATCAGTTCAGGGGATACGGCAGATTTTCCCAGGAGGTCAATACCTGCAATACGAACCATTTGTTGGCTATCTGAAAGAGCCTGTTTAATGGCTCCGGTGATATCAGCATATTGCAAAGTGGCCAGGGTCTTGAGTGCTTCCCTTCTAACGAGCGCTATGGAATCTTTTTTCAAACGTGTCATTAATAATGGCGCAGCTGAATAGGTTTGTAATTTACTTACTGCATGTATAGCGCTTAAGCGTATGGAGCTATCACTATTTTTGAGTAACCCCAATAACCCTTTTTCGAATATTGATTTCAACAATACCGGATATCGCTGAACAGGGCCTCTTAACCTGCCATCCACCCTGTCTAAAACAGAAGGTTTCGCCCATACGCTTAAAGTAGCAATGGCTTCTGTGCGCATCTTCACCGGGTTGCCTTCCTTCAGCGAATAGTTAACCAGGTTTCTCATGGCCTGTTCTGAACCAACACGGAGATTTGCATTGATACATCGCCTGATCAATGCCTCATTGGTGAAACCGGTGGTATTAAGCAAATCTCCCAGGGCTGGAAGTGCTGCAGGAATGGATAAATCATCATTGATGGCCCGGGCTGTTTCTGTTACTACAAACTCATCAGGATCCCGCAGGAAAACAGCGATACCTGCATGTCTCATCCTTCTCAGTGCAACCACAGCCGCAATCCGGAGCGCCTTTGAGCCATCTTTCGAAAGTGCCATAAGCGGAGCTGCGATGCCGATGCGTGATAGGGCCAGGCTGCCGGCATGGCGCAAATAAGCATCTTCATCATTATTCTGGCGCAACATTTCAATCAGTGGATGAATGGCCGGTTCATACTGAATACGCCCAAGTGCTTCTGCTGCAAAGAAACGGGCACGGCTATACGAATCTTTTAATAATGGAAGCAGGGCATCTCCGGCTGGTTTGTAGCGGATATCACCCAGCCATTTGGCACACTGCGCCCTGATCTCATCATCTCCATCTTTCAGGTATGGCACTAATAAGTCAGCTTTTTCTTTATCCTTGCGTGCCAGCTGACATATCCCCCAAATAGCGTGTATCCTTGCCAGTTGGTTTGTTTTTTGCGCCAGTGATTCTTCAAATACCTTAACGGATTTCTCCCCTCTTTTAACCAGTTCAAACTGCGCTTTTAGCCTGACACGCATATCTGCATTTGCCAGCAATGGCGCCAGTTTAGCCGGTTTCATCTTACTGAAATCCGCCGCCAGCAGGTTTTTTGTTTCGGAACGTTCGGGCAGGTCAGCACCGGATTTATCATCCAATTTCCAGATCCGGCCAAAGGGACTTGTTCCCCATCCCTGAATCCAATCGGCAGCATAAAGCCCTCCATCCGGACCAAAATCAAGCCCGGTTGGTAAAATGCCACCAACAATTTTTTTGGTTTCTCCCAATTCAAAACTGGCTCCCTTTGGCTTCAACGAAAAACTATGGATGCCTGAACCCGCAGCGTTTCCTACAAACTCGGCCACAAAAAAATGATCCTTATACTGAGGTCCTAAAGCCGTACCCGGATTATACACAAAGCCTGCAGGTCCGCTTACATAATTGGCAATACATGGAGTTATATACGCCGCCTGGCCCTCAAACCTTGGCAGGTACATTTTTTCATCCATCCACACTTTATAGGTATTGTTATCCGGATCATTGTATTTACCATATTGCCAATTGGATCGCCAGCCGGCATCTGAGCCATCAACTATATAAACCAGCCGTTCTTTTTCACCGGCATGGTCTCCGTCATTGTCTTCACTAAGGATATTGCCATATTTATCAAAAGCAAACTCATGTGTATTCCGTAATCCTGAAGCAAAAATTTCAAAATCACTCCCGTCAGGATTAGAACGTGCAATGACGCCACTATTTGGGTATTCCCATTTTTGCCCATCTGCTGATGTTCCATTAAATCCGATATCCCCTATCTGCCAATATATTTTGCCATCCGGGCCCATTTCAACGCCAGACATACCATGACCGCCAAAACCAATGTGAACACCATACCCATGGGAAAGTGAAACCTTCTCATCGGCAACGCCATCGCCATTGATATCCCTCATCTTCCACAAGTCAGGCGCTACCGCAACATAAAGGTCATTTCCATTTGATAACAACCCACCGGCCACATCTGTCACTTCATCATTAAAATCATCCACTACCAGTTGAGATTTATCGGCAACGCCATCGCCATTGATATCTGCAAGACGGTAAACATTTTCTTTTTCAACGGTAAGGTCAAGCCAGTCCCGCGAACTGTCGCCATTCACATCTTTCAACCAGGTATTTTTAAAACTGTTTTGCGGCGACAATTCAGCATGCAGGAATTTTCGCCTATCCTCCACCGTTTGCATACTGATGGAACGGATTTCCCAGTCCTGGTGTGAACGGATATCAAATTCAGAGTTATTCTGGCGATTGGTTGTGGTATAATACAAGTGACCCTGATCGTCTATATCAATAGCTATGGGAGATTTGACCAGGGAATCTATACCCCATAAAGACGCCGATAAGCCTTCGGCCAGTTGTGGCTTAATAATACCACCAACAGAGTCGGAAAACCTGGCGGTTATAACAGGATCGATCTGATATACAGCAGCTTCCTTTACTTCCTGCTTACAGGAAAAATAGGTTACAAAAGAAATCAATAAAAGGCATTTTTTCATTTCAGACATTTAAGATGGACTCACCCTATAATGTCCAAAAGATAGTGCTTTTTCCTTTGTATTTCCTGGCGTGCTTAGCGGTTAAATTTTATTGAGGCAGCTTTTTCCTTAAGAGCCCATAAACATATGTACCCGTCATAGCAGCCAGCAGGTATACTACAAATACAGTATGCCCACTGCCCAGCAGGATAAACATAGGAGCAGGGCATGCACCTGCCAATGACCAGCCAAGCCCGAAAATAAATCCACCAATCAGGTAACGGGGAATACTTTTATTTTTATCCTTAATGATAATTTCATTTCCTTCCACATTATGAACATGGCGACGCTTAATAATTTGAACTATGATGATCCCTGCAACAACTGCAGAACCAATGATACCATACATATGAAAACTCTGGAAACGGAACATTTCATAGATCCGAAACCAGCTGACTGCTTCACTCTTATACAGCACAAATCCAAGAAGCATTCCGATTAAAATATATCGTGACATCCGGAACATACAAATACGTTTTTAGTAATTATTTAATGGGAAATATTAAAGGGATAACAACGTAGGTCATGAACAAGCCTCCCATGAAAAATCCAATTACGGCAATCAGGGATGGGAGCTGCAATGCAGACAATCCACTGATGGCATGGCCCGAAGTACATCCACCGGCATAACGCGCACCGAATCCTATCATAAATCCGCCGCCGGCGATGATGAGCCAACCCTGCCAGGTAAAAAGACTTTCCCAGCTAATGAAATCGGGTACTAATGGTGTAGCCCCTTCTTTAACCGGTATGCCTATCTGATTTAATTGCTGTACAGTTGCAGAACTTATATGAGCAA
>JAHEEX010000109.1:0-5309 GCA_024640465.1 Sphingobacteriales bacterium
CTATTTGTAAAATTTCGTTCTTACCCTTTTCAGGAAAAGTCTGTGCGCCGCAAAACATCCATTGGAAACACAAATAAAAAAATATCGGCAGTAATTTATTCATTTATTTATCGTCCAATAAAATGGGCTTGAACAAAGAAAAATATTATAGTTGAATGCAGCCTCCCTTTTTTCCATGATTTTATCTTTTTCAAAATATCCTTCTTTTAAGGGATATTCCAGTGCAATTGCCGGGATTATATTTGGTAAAATATGAAAAAAATGAAAGCAATAATGGTGATGATTCTAATAGTTGGTTGTATTTCAACATCACATGCCCAACTCGGAAAAAAAATGAAGGAAAAAGCTGCCCAGGTAATGAATAAAGTTGAGGAAAAAGCACTGGGTGGAAGTGGTAAGTCCGGGCAACCTGCAGAGGAAAAGACTGGCGTAAATTCTAATGCCAGCAATTCATCCAGCGGAAGTTCTCCAAAAGATTTGAAAGTATACAGTAAGTTTGATTTTGTACCGGGAAGTACTATTCTGTATTACGATAATTTTGAGAAGGACAATATAGGGGAAGCACCTCTGGGTTGGATAACCAGCACCTCTGCAGAAGTTGTGAAAATTGAGGGGCTGGAAGGCAATTGGACTAAAATGGCAGCCATAAGCTCAAGACATATTGTACGTAATAAAAAGCAAAGCTGGGGAAACAATTTCACCATTGAATTTGATTTACTGATCGTAAAAAACGGGTATGATCCAAGAATGGGTATTGCACTGATCAATTCGGCAGGGAAGATGGTAACAGATGAGGCAATTTTAATGGATGATAAGCCGGCGCTCTTATTTGAATCCATTATAGTGACAGGCGGAAAAAGCCGTGTCAGCCTTACTTCAAAAGAAGGCAAGGTTATTTCAGACAATATGAATGAGGAATTGTCTTATACAAATACTGTTCCTGTTCATATAAGTATCTGTGTGCAGGGTAAACGATTTCGTATGTGGTGGAATGAGAAGAAGTTGTATGATCTTGCAGCTATAAACGAACAGTACCTGCCAAACCAGTTTGGATTTACATTTGGTAGTGTAGGTGGTAACGACTTTTATGTCAGCAATATCCGTGTGGCAAAAGATATTCCGGATACGCGCGCAAAATTTGAGCAGGGGAAAGTGGTAAGTAACCTTCTTTTTTATACAGCAACATCCGAACTTAAACCTGAGAGTATGGGCGCACTGCTTGATATCAGTAAAGTATTAAAAGAAGTTACTTCGCCGGTTAAAATTGTGGGCCATACTGATAGTGACGGAGATGATGCCACTAATCAAAAGCTGTCCCAGGAGAGAGCGGAATCTGTAAAGAATATTTTAGTGAAGCAGTATGGTATTGATGAAGCCAAACTTACTATAGAAGGTCGGGGTGAGTCCCAGCCGATTGCAGATAATAATAATGCCGAAGGAAAGGCACAAAACCGCAGAGTGGAATTTATATTTAAACCAGAGGCGGATGTATATACAAAACCTGCCGGAGTAGCCGCGGTTAATGATAAACCGTCTGCTAATGGTAAATCTGTACCAGGCACCGGAACAAAATCAACCGTTACTTCTGGCAATGCTTCAGTAAAACTTCAGAGTAAGATTCTTACTGTGAATCTGCCCTTCGCTCAGATCATGAAAAAAGGTGAAAACGGTTATGTTTTTTTAGCAGGGAAAGAAGAAGGAAACAGCAAGGAAAATTACCTGAAAATAGAATTGGAAACCCCAGGTATGAAACTCAAACCGGAGACTTTCAATTTTAAAGAAGTAAATGAAAAGAATCCTCTTTATGGAACAAAGAAATTTCCAGAGGTAAAAAATACAGAAGCTGTATTGTATTATGGTGAAACTACCAAGCCTTATATTTATCGTTTTTCGCCCATTATAACCAACGGCCATATGGCATCTTTTGTAAATGAGGCATTGATCCGGAATCTGCCAGCCCCATCTCCCAATTGTAAATTTGTAATTGAAAAGGTGGAAGATAATAAAGCCAGTGGCTATTTTGTTTTTGGCATAATGAATAACGGCCTGAAGCCGATTAAAAAGGGTGATGCCATGACTGAGACTTTTACAGATGGATTTGCCGGTGAGATGAAATGTACGTTTACTAATGTGCCCGTGTATTAATCTTTAAACGTTTTTGTCAGGGGAAGATGGATCCAAAGATAACTCAACAAGTGAAAGAATTGAGTTAAGATCTGACTTGAATGATTTTGAAATTGTAACTGTTATTCATTGCGCTTATTTTGTTAAACATAGATTGGCCGGCAAATTGAAGAGATATTTATTCAGATTTAAAAAGCGGTTGCTTTATTTGCAGCTATTCAATTGAGATGATTTTATGAATTAGTGCCAGGCGTATTAGATCGGCGGTGTTTTTTGCTTTGAATTTAGATAATAGACTTTTCCGGTATGTATCAACCGTATTTATACTGATACCAAGTTCAGCTGCCATTTCATTATTTGTAAATCCGTATTTTATCAATTCGAGAATTTCCTTTTCCCGTCTTCCTAGTATGATATCACTTTGTTTTTGCTGCTCGGCAGTGTGAAGTGTTTTAGCTACCTCAAAAGCCATATATGTTTTCCCTGCTGAAGCAAGATGAATTGCTTCAATGAGTTCTTTCTGTGTAGCATTCTTTAATACATAGCCTGAAGCCCCGTTACTCATCATTTCATGTATATAACTTGCCTGGTTGAAAGTGCTTAGTCCCAATATGAAAATTACCGGGTACTTCAGCCTGATCTCTTTGCAAAGATCAATTCCATTTCTATCCGGCAGGTTAATATCCAGTAACAAAACATCAGGTTGCCTGTTTTTAAGAAAAGCCAGGCAAGACCCGGCATTTGAAGCTGACCCGATCAGTTCAATATCTTTTTCATTCATCAGTAATGAGCGGATGCCTTCCACTACCATATAATGATCATCCGTAATAAAAACCTTTATCATTTAAATATGTATAAATTCAATATTTACCGCTGTTCCTTTATCCGGCGCCGACTGAATATCGAGATTGCCTTTCAGCAGTTCAACTCTTGATCGGATATTCTTCCAGCCGATACCCTCAGCCTTTTCAAGCAATGAAACATCAAAGCCTTTTCCATTATCCTCTACATTAACCACTAACTTTCCGTTCTCCCAAAAAACCTGCACCAGTACTTCAGAAGCAGCAGCATGTTTAATAGCATTATTGATTAGTTCCTGAATAATACGGTATAATCCCAATAAAGAAGATTGTTCCAGGTTTGCTTTCTCTTTTCCCATTGACTGGTAAATGACTTTTATAATGCCGCTGTTATTTATTTCAGCAGTATAGTCTTTTAATGCAGCATCTAATCCATACCGCAGTAGCACTTCAGGCATCATGTTGTGTGCCACACGTCGCATTTCTTTTATTGAACTGTCAAGCATATCAATACTGCGTTCAAAGGCCTTTGCATTATCAGGCGTCATAATAAGGTTTCCTTTCATAGTATTTAATGAATATTTTATGCCAGACAACATTCCTCCCAATCCATCATGAAGGTCCTTTGCCAGGCGGGTTCGCTCCTGCGCCTCACCTTTCAATACAGCCTCGGTAGCCATTAGTTTTTTTTCTGTTTCCAATTCACTGATCCGGTGCTGCTGTAATTTTTGTTTTTGCTTATAACTGCGATAAGAGAATAGCAGAAGTATAATCAATGTAATGGCTCCTATAATCAGTCCATATTTCTGAATTCTCCCCCGTTTGATCTCTGCCTGTTGCAGTTGCAACTGTACATCCTTTTTCTCAGATTCATATTTTTCTTCCAGGTCAAGAACATACTTTCTTCTTTCCTCATTCAGTAAAGTATCTTTTATGTCTGTAAACGTTTTAAACGATTCCAAAGCTTCTTTGTATCTCCCGGTTAAAGTATACAAGTCGCTTAAATATTTAAGACCATCTTTAAGGTACGTTTTTGCTGAATCCTCTTCAGCATACCCGATCCCCTGTTTCAGGTAGTTTTCCGCATTAGTAAAATCCTTTTGTTTCGCTTTTATATTTCCTATTTGCAAAAGCGGCTCAATCATATTCCACCGGGAATTATTTTGCCTGGCCATTTCATAAGCCTTTTGGTAAAAATAAACAGCACTGTCATACAGTTTCAGGTTTTGAAAAGTTACTGCCGAAAAAAGATAATAGGTTTGCTTGCGTGAAAAATCAATATTCTCATTAAAGTAAAACCTGGCAGTATCAATATATTCCTTTGCCTTTATATACTCCCCCGCTTCTGTATAATAATGTGTTGCCTGCATGTTAGCTAGAAAAAGCCCGGGTGATTCATTTAATAATTTTGCAAGCGACAGCGCCTTGTCAAGATATTCCTTCTGCTTGTCCTTCAACTTTATTTGCTGATAAATCATTGCGATGTTGATATAAGAAATAAGCAGTTTACTATTAAACCTATTTTCTTCCTGGATGCGGATGGCATTAAGGCTATAATAAACAGCTGAATCAAATTTTTCTACTGCACGGTAATAATTCGACAGGCTTCCATATGTGGCAGCCAATTCTTTTTTGGCATTATAATGATTGGACTGCAAAAAAAATACTTCTGCTCTTTTAATATTATCCAACTGCTTTTGATGCTGTCCTTGCAGATAAAACGGTGTCGCTTCATAACGCAGGGCAACTCCTGCATGGTACCATAGTTTTTTTGACAATGAAAACTTAACTGCTTCCTGGTAAAGCTGGTGAGCTTTGTCCATATTCAACGGTTCTGTGTACATGGCATAATTTATCATGTCCATTGCTCTCGTAGAATCAGGCATGTTCATTTGAAGCCTTTTCTCCATGCTGTCAACAAGTGCCTGCTGTCCCTTCAACAATGTATTGTTAATAAACAGGACAGCCATTAAACATAGAATCAGTTTATGCTTTTTCATGCACTAAATTTAATCATAATTCTAATTATTATTTATTGCATTAGATTGTCTGTTGATTTAAGATTTTTGATTTTCCTCGTAAAATTGATCCTTGGTCCCAAAAGTATTATTTAAGGGCCATAGACATCATCACCGAAAAAGGGGTATGGCTTTTATTTCTTAAAATATATTTACCGACCCCCTTTTTACGGGATTGCCTGCCAGTAAAGAATGAAGGAAGTTTGTTATATTAAGAAAGTAACATGAAGAAGATATCCCTCCAGCTTCTTAGCCTTTCATGCTGTATAAATATAATCATCGCACAAACAAATCCGATTGAACTACCCTGGAATCCGAGAGCCATTGTAGTGGATTCAAAAGACAACCTGTATGTGGAGTTTGAAAG
>JAHEEX010000109.1:5338-11756 GCA_024640465.1 Sphingobacteriales bacterium
TAATGAAAATTACACCGGATGGAAAATTCATTTACGTATCAGAAGACGTTGCCAAAGGTTTTAGAGGTTCTGTGGCACCGGATGCAGAATTGATGGTGGCAGATTCAAAAGGAAATATATTCATGACCCATCCGCACTGGAACAGCCTTTGGAAGCTGGCACCAGATGGCAAATTTACGATTCATGCAGCAGCTGAAAATTATCAAAATGCATGGGCAGAACCGACAAAGAATCCAGTTGAGCTTGCAGAAATTGAATTCATGGTGATTGATAAAAACGATAATTTATATTTTTCAAGCCCTATCGATCATTCAACCACTTCATCCTTTTTTCGCCTAACCCCGGACAACAAACAGGAACTGCTGAAAGATAAAAAGGGGGATACTATAAAAATCAAGCAAGTAGATGGGATTGGAGTGGACTCAGACGGCAACCTCTATGTAAGTAATGTATCCGGACGATGCATTAGAAAAATAATACCAGACGGAGAAGTATCCATAGTGGCAGGACAGTGTGGTAAACGGGATTATTGCCCTGTTTATACTCAAGGTGATATTAGTACGGCTGAACTGGTACAACCCGGCCCAATTGTATTTAACAAAAAAGGAGAATTATTTTTTGCCGACCACCGCATGAATCGCATAATTAAAGTGGCCAATAAAAAAGTGACAACAGTGGCAGGAGCAAGTGTTATACAACCCTGCGGTTCTAATATAGCCGGAAGATCCAAAGAGGGTTATAAAGACGGATCAGCATTAACGGCGCTTTTCGATTTTCCTTCAAGAGTGCGTTTGGCTATTGACAGCAAAGATAATATTTATATTCTCGATGGTGGTAATTATGCAATTCGCAAATTAACTCCATCGGGGGTAGTAACAACTATAGCTAAGACAAAAAAATAACATTTTATGATACGACTAATTTTCATGACCATTGTTATTCTTTACAGTGCAGGATTACTTGCTCAAGATTGCACCCCTGAAACTGTGGCAAAATACCCCGGAACCTGGAAACAGGGGAAGGGGGGCAGCATTGATGGCGTCTCTTCCCTAACACTTGCGAAACAAAAAGAATTTACGGCCAACCTGGTAAAACAGATGCGGCAGAATTTTCAACTGGAGGGATTCAATATATTCTATTCAGGTGTACATCTTAGTAGCAAATCCGATAAAGTGAAAGACGGCAAGGCTGACAGCTATGAAGTCAGCATGCCGATAATGCCATTGCACTGTGAAGAAGGGAGAGTACAACAACAGCCTGAAACACATTTTTGGTTGAATGTGATGGTCAACACAATTCCTTTCAGAAATCCTGAAAGCTTTTTCGTTCCAAGTCATATTGATGAGCCTGATCCTTATACTGACCTGATCTATCAAATTGACAACAAACCGGAAAAAGACCATGGTGCATGGCTTTTGAAAAGAAATTTTATCGGTTCTTTTGTATACAGCCGCAAAGACAATGAACTTACCGAATATCAATGGTTTTTTTCTTATGATGACCGGCTCCCATTCCATTACGTCAGTCAAAAAGAAGTATGCGACAAATTGCAATCTTATTTCCAGAAAATAATCAAGTATTCAAGTTCGGAAAATGAGATCACTTTTTCAAAAAAGAGAACGGGTTTTGTAGAAGATTATCTGGCGAAAACAGCAGCCACCGAACTTTCCAGGCCGGCCATTATAAGAGGAAGTGTGTTATCCGCCTTCAATAATTATGAGGATGCCGGGGTATTTTATCAGGAGACAGATCCATATATTTCCTGGGTGGTGGATGTTGATAAAAATTATTTCAAATCCGGGTTGCCACTGCACACGCCACAACTAATAACAGTAAAATTTGAATTTCAGGAACAAGATACGCTTCAGGTATCCACCATGTACAAAATGACGGATGCGTTAGATTTCAACAGCCTGAAAAAGATGCTCGGCAATCCCACCCCTTTTGTCCAAACAAATCAACCTGCAAAAAATACTCACGGAGGAACCCTGTCACAGGTTCCGACAAACAAGAACAATACCACCAAAGAACTTTCAAGTTCAGAAAAGCCAGAAACTAAACCAGCAACTCCGGTAACAAAAAGTAACCACGTATCATATGTCCAAAAAGAAGATAAGGTTGAATTTGATCCATCCAGTCCCGTATACGACCTGGATGGGAATAAATATTCTGTCATAAAAATCGGCAACCAGTTCTGGTTGAAAGAAAACCTGCGTACTTCCCGTTATAACGACACAACAGCCATTGCAACCGGCCTCAGCGATAATGAATGGAAGCAAACAAAGAACGGTGCCTATGCTGTTTATCAAAATAATCCTTCTTATGAAACCGTGTATGGAAAACTCTATAACGGATATGCAGTAAAAACAGGTAAGCTTTGCCCGAAAGGATGGAGAATGCCGACCGATAAGGATTGGAATGAACTTGAACTTTTTTTAGGCTTACCATCAGGCGAACTTAACCGTACCGGAGAAAGAGGGAATATGGCTGACAAATTAAAAGCTCCAAACAACTGGAAAGCATCCGCTTTTTCAGCAAATAATTCAAGCGGCTTTTCTATTGAACCTGCCGGAGCAAGGCTTGATAATGGGGAATTCAGTACAATTACACAGTACGGAAACTTCTGGACGTCTACGGTTTATGATGACCGCTATGGCTTGCTCTATTTGTGGAATCACCATACGCATTATAATACAAATGCAATGGGCAGAATTTATACACTTGCCAATAATGGCTACTCCTGCAGATGTATGACTGACAGCTTTATTGTTCAAAAAAACCTTGCAAGTACTAATAAAGATAATCTGCCGGAAAAAGCAAATTCCACAACAACCATAAAAAGGGACAGTTTTGACCTGGCATTATATAGCATACCAACAAGCTGGAAAAAGGAAAATGGAAACGGAAGTATAAGTTATAGCCTTGTTGATTCTAAAACAGGCGAATATGCCAAAGTTATTGTTTATAAAAGTATACCCGGAACCAATGATATTAATAAAGATTTTGAAACGGAATGGAATAATCTTATAGCTCAACCATATAATACGACCCAACGCCCCGAAATTTTAGAAGAAAATATTCAGATTGGCTGGAAGATAAAAATTGGCGTTTCCTCTTTCATATTTAAAAACAAAGAGTCGGGTGTAACTTTAATATCAGGGGTAAATAATGCCAATATAATCAGTATTGTCCTTTTAACCAATACCGATCGATATAAGTCTGATTTCAAATCATTCAGGCAATCCATTCAATTTAAAAACGCCCCGGTGATTCAAGCGAATACAAATGTTCCGCCGGCCAATAGCAATAGCAATCAAAATTCAAATAGCGGATTTACGTATACCACCAGCAATTTTGATGATGGATGGACAAGTAAGGTACAAAATGATTATGTACTGGTGGAAAAAGGAAACCAGACTGTTTACCTCAATTTTTCTGTTCCTTATAATGCAAGCCAGTTCAGTGGTACCGGTGTAAGGGACGCTGAGTTTTATTGGGACAATTATGTAACCCGGCTGTTTACTGTGAGGACAAAACAATTTAATGATGGTGGGAGTATGGCACTAAAACCACCTTATATGGAGGGATATGCAACAGATAAACGTACAGGCAAATCCTGCTTTATTGGAATGTATCTACTAATAGTTCCCAATTCAGCAAGTGTAGTGATAGGCACAGCACCGGATGAAAATACTTTTCGGCAAAATTTCCCAAAAGCAAATGATCCGTTTGGATCAGACCTCGCAGCCATGACACGATATAATAAGTTTGCAATTGCCGTAAAAGATATAACCGGTAAATGGCAAAATGGAAACACGGAAACTGCCCAATGGTATTATGTGAGCCCATCAGGGTATGAAGGCTATGCTGGTATGACCCTGGCAGCAACAAGTGCAACGTTTAGTTTCAATGATAACGGTTCCTATACAAGTATTCACAATGGTGCAACAGGCGCAGTGGGTAATATGAATACTTTTCAGCAGGAATATAAAGGAAACTATACACTTACCAACTGGATGATCACTGCAACAAACCGCTACGGAGGCAAAACAGAAAATTTCGAGGCCTCCTTTACAGCTGTAAGAGGAGGAAGAATATTGCAGTTAAACAATAACGCCGGGCAAAAATACAGTTTGGTAAAAGTGAAATAGTTAGAAACGGAAGGATCATACTTTATTTTTAAATAATGAATTATATGCGGAATATTTTATCCATCCTTTTAGTACTTTTTGTTTGCAGCAGCCTTATACAAGCTCAAACAAAACCTAAGCCTAAGCAGAATGAAAAACCTCCTACCCAAAAAGAGGTTGATGCCATGATGAAAGAAATTGAAGAAATGATGAAAGATCCTGAACTACGGAAGGAGATGGAAGCGCAGGGTATTAAGATGCCAAATCTAAAATCTATCCCAAAATTCACTGATCAGCAATATGCTGAAGCGGATAAAGAATCTAAACGCATTGTACCAGTTAAAGACTTACAACGCATTGCTGCCATCAGCAAACAACCACTGAACGATGCTACGCTTAAATCTTATCTTATCAACACACATACAAAAGTACAACAGGCTATGCGGCCGGAATTACTGGCCTGGGCAAAAACCAAATCCGACTCTATAGCCATGAAATATGGGGACGGTGCAACGATGGCACAGATCGCATTGAACTGTTATATTGTGGGACTGTATGATATAGCCGTGTTTATGATGGGGAAAGTTGTTTTAGCCCATCCTGAAGATCCAACATTTCTCAATAACTATGCTGCCATATTGAATACAGGCGGCGGACAACACCTGGCATTACCCATACTTCAAGCCCTCAATACCAGGTATCCTAAAGATTATAAGGTGGTAAATAATATCGGGCAGGCATGGTATGGACTAGGCGATATGCAAATGGCTGGCAAGTATATTGATTCGGCCATCCGGCTTTTTCCGCGCAATCCCCAGGCATTGCATACCAAATCAAAAATAGAAACGGAAAAGGGGAATAAAGAAGCCGCCAAAAAAGCATTGAAGCAATCTCTTGAAGAAGCCTATACAGATGAGAAAGATTATGAACTAAGAAAGTTGGGAATTGATGCTGATGATTTCCAGGAAGTGCGATGGACTATGCAGGCGCCAAAAGACGCATTTGGACTTGGTAATTTTGTAGTGCCACAATTTCCAATGAGTATTCAAGAGTCAGAAATTTTAGAACCCAAATGGGAATCATTCAGGCAACAATGCGCTGCGTTACTTGACAAACTTGAAGACAGAAAATCCATGGCCGAGAAAGAGGCAGAAGCAGCAATGGAAAAAAGGCAGAAAGAAGTATTTGCAGGCAAATCAAGTTTTATTGTACCATGGCTTTCTCCAAAAGCTGCTTATAAACTCAAGGGGCTACAAGAAAGAGACCGGAAGAACAGCAACTATGCATACTATGAAGCCGAAGAAAAATATTTAAATATTGACCAGGAATTAGAACCGGTTAAGGATGAATATTCGGCAAAAGAAGCTGCCATTGAAGAGAAATATGCTCCATTATTTGGGGAAGGAAAACAGAATCCTTTTGAAGCTCATTGTGCAGAGATTAATAAAGTAAGAAATGAGTATCTGTCAAAAGCCAACTCGCTGGTGCATGACCGCTTTCAGGCCTATATAAACCATCTTAAAGTAATGACAAATGAAAAGGCGGAGTATAGCCTCTATGCCAATTTTAAGGAAGACTATGAAGTGATGAAATTACATCTTCAGCAATACTACCTTACTGTACTCAGTTCACCAAAAGTACAGTTTGAACAGCCGGCAGGGACCTGTCCACGTCCGAAAGAAAAACTCCCGGATACTACAAAAATTCTCAGCAATTTTTATGACCGTAATTGCGAATACCAAAGTGAATTCTATGTGCCACTGATTGGAAAATGGACTCAGCGATGCGATATCATGACAGTGGAACTGTTTACGAAAATCCCATTGGGCCCCACTACGGTAAACCTGGGTGGGAAGTATGTTATTAATAGCGATACAAAACATGAGAATGGAACTGTGGAAATTGGAGTTAGTGTAGGTGTTGGTGAAAAAAAGTTTACAGAATTTGTGAATACAGGTGTGAAAGCAGAAGGGAAAACAATCATTCACCTGACAGACCGAGGTATAACAGATATAGAATTGGTTGGAGGAGTAGGGGTAAAAACAGGTTTTGGTGGAGAAAAAGGACCCAGTAAGGATATATCACCTATCATCAAAGGAAGCATTACACATATTGGTGCTGAAGGTCAGTTCAGCATTATGAATGGACCTCGGCCAACAGGGAAAATAAAATTCCTGGAATTTAAATTGTGATAATTACACAGGAAAAAAGGATTTTCGTATTGGGCAAAATATAAAAAAGGAACATCCAGGCCTTTCTACTGTACTGGTTTAGACCTAATATATAAC
>JAHEEX010000013.1 GCA_024640465.1 Sphingobacteriales bacterium
GGAAATTCTATGTGCTCACCCAAAAAGAAGTCATCAGGTCTTTTTCTAAGGCCATTCTGAAAATGTTACCTAAAGAGATCATCAAAGCCGGTCCCAAAGAAATATTAAAACAGATCGTACATTTTTTACATTTCCCACAAGGTTTGTCGTTTGTTAAAAGCGATGACCCGGTTTTTCACAGTGCTCCGGTGGTGGTTTTTATAACTGCTTCCCGAGATAATGAATGGGCCTCTTTAGACATTGGGATGTGCGCACAAAATATGATGCTCGCAGCAAAATATTACGGACTCGATACATGTCCTATTGGATTTGCAAAGTATGTTGAAGATACCAGCATCTATGGAAATCTTAATATTCCCGAATCTGAAATTGTTCACCTCGCCATCATCTTAGGCTACGGAGATGAAAAACCTGAAGTACATAAAAGAATAAAGAATAATATACATTTTATTGATGGATAAATGCAGGCAGCTTTGCTGAGGTCATTTTAAGAATCTGCTCTTTTATTTTTTTTAATTACCCAGTATAAGCCTTTGACATTTGTTTCCCATACGGGAAGATAATAGGTAATGATTATTTCCTCTATAAGTTCTATGCCCGTTACAAATGCAGCAATATAAAATAACAGGGACAAGGGTTCTGTCATAAAAAAAGCGAGGATCATAAAACTGCCCTGAAGTATGGCAGCCATTTTTGCCATATAGGTGTGAAAGCTGCTTGTTTTCCGATATTTGAACAGGGCATAGCTCGTTTGTAAGACCAATAATGCTAAAAGTACCAGTATAATAGCGAGTTGTTCCTGTATAAATTCTGTTTTAAATACATACAATCCCGCAAGCGCCACCAGGATCGTAAGATCATCTGCAATGGAATCAAGTTTTGCACCTGTGGGGCTCTCCACTTTATATTTCCTGGCAAGCCAACCGTCTATGGAGTCTGTAAAAAAGCTGAATGCAATCAGCCACTTAAAAATATCCTGTCGGGGAAATATCAGCAATAAAACCAGTAAGGGAGCAGATATCAGCCTGTACAGTGTAATGGCATTAATTAAATAATATGAGGTTCTTTGCATTACTAAAGTATAATCTAAAGTAATTGCTTACAAAGTATAAGGCAATGACTATTGTCACCTATCTAAATGAAAGAGGTTTGGGGTTTACTATCAGGACATCTGCCTTTTATAGCGGTCTTTCCAATTTAAAAAGGCACTCAGGAATAAGCTCAGCAGGAAAATGATCAGCGTGCCATACCCTACCAACTTTTCCGATAAGTTAATCCCTGTCAGTTTCAGGATTAAAAAATGGATATAGGAATTCGACTCATCGGCAAAACCCAGTTTTCTCCTTACTGCCCAATGCCAGTCGGTGCAAAAACAATATCCCCAGCCATACCATATACCCAACACAAACCAGGAAAATGCGGTAAGGAATATGGTTATAAGATGCCATTTCCTTGTTGACCGGAATGCCCATCCCACCATATTAAACAGGGTGAAGGCTGTGTGAAAGACAAAGAAAAATACATTAAGGAACTGGTACCACATTGATCATTTTTATACCACCATCGGTTTAAACTGCATCAGAGAGAAAATAATCCCGTGATCATACAGGATAATTCGCACTGCCATTATGATTCGGCTGTTTATTTTTTAAGCGTACCCAACAAAAAATCAGCACAATTAAATTTCACATCGATATACTCTTTTTCCATTTCCTTCATCTTCCTACGGAGATCAGATTGTATTTCCCCGGTTTTAGGATCCATTAAACCGTCTGCTATAAAGGTTCCATTCTTCTTTAGCAAAGCTTCCTGGTCCTTAAACTCAAAGAGAAGTCGGGAAAACTTTTCAGACATTTCATCCAAAATTTTTTGCTGAGCCTCAACTTTTTCAGCTATGTCAATAATCGAATTTCTCCTGATTATCTCAGCCAGTTTTTCCTCCATCTGGTCCATTTCCTCCGTGTAAAAATGGATGGTATTGGTATAGCCTATCAGTTCTTCTGTATAATATTCCGCAATATTTGTGGGCATGATATTAATATTAATGTTGACAATTCGACTTTCCCTGCATAAGACATCTTCATCGATTTTAATCAATGCTAAAACAGGCTTTAAGCTACATCAAAAGCAGATAATAAGCTATGACCTTGGTCATCTGAAATCACCAGGAGTAATGCGAAAATGCTTTATGGTGAAAAGGGTTGACTGAAAAAGCGAAGTAGTTTTATCAATTGCCCATAACATATTTTGCGGCAGTAGCAATGCTCATCCATAAGGTTGCTATCACAACCAGGCTGCCAAAAACGGTCATCCACCCAGGATGATGATATGCCTGTACAATCTGCCTGCGATATGCTGCCATCAATATAATGCCCAGGGAAAAAGGAAGAATAAATCCGTTCAGGGTTCCCACAAAAACCAGCGTTTGCACGGGTTGTCCATTCAGGATAAAAACTATGGCAGATACTAAAATGAATATTATGATCAAAGGTTTTTGACGGTTTGCCAGCGAAGGATGAAACGTTTTTAAAAAGGAAACAGACGTGTACGCCGATCCTATTACAGAGGTTATCGCCGCACTCCACATGACTATCCCAAATATTTTATAGCCCGCCTGCCCCGCGGCAAACTGGAAAACAGAAGCTGCAGGATTATTCGGCATTAATGGGAGCCCTTTTGTAACAACACCTAAAGCAGCAAGGAAAAGTAATATCCGCATCACGGAAGCAAGAAGAATTCCGGAAATCGCTGATTGATTTACTTGTGGTAATGCTGCTTCCCCTTTAAGTCCTGCATCGAGTAACCTGTGTGCGCCTGCAAAACTGATATAACCGCCAACTGTTCCACCAACAAGTGTAATAATGGCTTTTATATCAATTTTGTCCGGCCAAAATGTTTTTTGAACTGCTTCTGTAATGGGTGGATGTGAAGAAAAAACAACATAAAGGGTCAGGCACAGCATGATAATACCGAGGAATTTTGCAAATCCATCCATCCACTTTAAAGCGTCTTTCACTATAAAAATTCCAATGGCAATTAATGCGCTGATAGCGGCCCCTTTCTCAGGACTTATTCCTGTAAGTACATTTAAACCCAGGCCTGTTCCTGCAAGGTTGCCAATATTAAATGCCAATCCGCCGATGACTATTAAAAAAGTTAACACATATCCGGCGCCCGGGATCACTTTGTTTGCCACCTCCTGGGCCCGCATGCCACTGACGGAGAGTATGCGCCAGATATTCAGCTGGGCTCCAATATCCAATAAAATAGAAATGAGGATGATAAAACCAAAACTGGCAAACAGCTGGTTGGTGAATACGGCAGTTTGGGTCAGGAATCCCGGGCCTATAGCGGAAGTTGCCATCAGGAATGCAGCAGCGATGATTGGTGATTTGTATAAAGACTTTAATTTATTCATGCAAAAACTGGCGGTGCCTGTATGGCTATTCCTTTTTCGGTTAGGGTATTCCGTATTGCATTGGTAAACTCAAGTGCATAAAGGCCATCACCATGAATACAAATTGTATCGGCTTGCATTGGGATTACGGTACCATCCTGTGTGGTAACGGTTCCGGTTTCTACTATTTGCACTACTTGTTGTACAGCCAGCACCACATCTTTAATGAGTGCTCCCGGTTGTGATCTTGGCGTCAGGCTTCCATCGGGTTGGTAGCTGCGGTCGGCAAAGGCTTCCCGGCAAAAACCAAGGCCAATTTTAAGGGCCGCGATATGCAGTTCACTCCCGGCAGGGCCGTAAACCTGCAGTGTTTTATCAAAATAATAAACGGCATGTAAGATGGCTTCGGCTTGTTCGGGGTCTTTAGCTGCACGATTATATAAAGCACCATGTGGCTTTACATGATGCAGTTTTCCGCCACCTGCACGGGTAAATGCTTCGAGTGCACCTAACTGGTAGAGAACATTATCATAAATCTCCTGGGGGTTCAACTGCATCTCTCTTCTGCCAAAACCAGCAAGATCCGGGTAAGAAGGATGCGCACCAATGGCCACATTATACTGCTGCGCGAGCCGAATGGTTTGGTGTAAAGTTCCGGGGTCCCCGCCATGAAATCCACAGGCAATATTGGCTGAACTCACCAACGGCATCAGCTTCGCGTCATTACCGATCATGCCGGCACCATAACTTTCACCCATATCGCAGTTTATATCAATAACCATGACTATCGTTTATTACAATGTACAAACCATACATTAACAGCTCATTCCTTTAGGGAATAAATTTCAATTTTAAAGCCAACTGGATTTGTCGCAACAGCTGTTCCCTCTCTAAATATAAATCTTCTGCTTTGTCTATCGAAATTTCACTGAAATGAACCCTGTCTCCAGGCCTTAACTGGGCACATGCCGGAAGATCTACTGCAGCCACCATCGCCATCCGCGGATAACCCCCGGTTGTTTGTGCATCAGCCATCAGGATTACCAGGTTGCCTTCATGCGTAACCTGAATGGTGCCCGAACAAACAGCCGTTGAAATCATTTCCCTTTTTGTAGAAAGCATTAAGGGCCCTCCGGAGAGCCTATAACCCATACGGTCAGACTGATTAGAAACTGCAAAGGAATTTGTAAATAGTTTTTCGCTGGTGTGATCATCAAACCAGTCCCATTCCGGGCCTTTAAAAATCCGAATCGTTTTCCCTTTTCCCGGAATATTAAAATCAATGTGCCATCCCGCCAGGGTAAAATCACGTCCATTAAGGACCAATGACTCCTTTATTTTATCAGACATCACTGTTCTTTCGTTGTTCCATTCCAGCAGGTCGCCTGTTTTCAACGCCCTCCCTTCATAGCCTCCAAATGAGGCGGTTTTATACGTACTACTGCTTTTCAAATCTGTTTTGGCTTTAAATCCACCGGCCACAGCGAGGTAGGTTCTACATCCATCAGGTGATGGCTTAAGGCTCAATAATGAGCTGGCTTTTACACGGATTGCATGGTTTAAAGGCGCGGGCTGGTTATTAATATGCAATGTAGTGCCACCACCTGAAAACGCTATAAGTTGTTCTTCTTCCACCAACCATTCCGCTCCATGTAAAGTAGTTTCGAGAACTACGGAACCCTGATCATTCCCGCATAATATGTTGGCAAGCCTCAAGGAATTTGTGTCCATAGCCCCGCTAATGGGAACCCCTGCTGCCTGATATCCTTTCCTGCCAGCATCCTGCAGTGTTGTTGAAATACCGGGTTTGATGATTCGCAGGCTCATAATGTAGTTTGGTATTTAAATTCTTCCAATGTAATGGGAACGAACTTAATTCTCTGTCCCACTTCCAACGAACAACAGGGTTCCCTGTTTACATCAAACAAACTGAAAGGCGTTCTGCCTATAACCTGCCAGCCCCCGGGAATGTTGAATGGATAGATCCCGGTTTGCCTTCCGGCAAGTGCTACAGATCCGGCTGCAACAGACAGGGCAGGCCGCATTTTACGGGGCACTTCAAGTTCAGGAGGTAACATGCCCAGGTAGGGGAAACCGGGAATGAACCCGATCATATAAACACGATAAACCTCATTGGAATGAATCTCCATTATTTCGGGTATAGTTAACCGGCAGTACTCTGCCACCCAGGGAAGGTCTGGCGCCATGGAAAGATCATAGCAAACAGGTACCTCTAAAACAGGTAAAGTTGGAAACCCTGATAATGTAAGCAGTGAAAGCTTTTCAGCAATTTGATTGGAAACAAATTGGCGAACTGATGTCGAATTGAAATCTTTTTCCTTTGCTATTTGAAAAAGATCATAATATACAGTTAGCGTGGTATAAGCAGGCACAGATTCTACAAACCCCCGGAAAGGTTCTTTCTGTAATGCATGATGCAGCGCCATCACCTGGTCGTTTACAGCAGGATTGATCTCTTCTCCGAATTCAATCGTCAGGGATTGCTCGTTCAGCGCATATACTCGATGGGCTATCATTCCTCTTCAAGATAAGCCGAAAGTTCATTTAATAAAAAACCGCATCCATTGGATACGGTTTTAGCACAAGTTGTGTTTCAGAGGTTGTGCGTTGTTTATCTGAATGTTAATGGGTAAGCCAGCTGTATTTATCCCGGCGCGTTTTCTGATAATGCCGTATGGCGTAATAATCCGGACGCTGCAGGAGTTTCTGGAAAAAATGCACGAATAATGTAGACAGGCCAAAGCTTCGTTTGATTACATATTTATCCATAGCAATATTGTGATTTTGGATGATAACGACCCTTTCCTCCTTTTTAGTATGCGAAAAATGTTAAAAAAGGAGAGGGTTTTTTAATAATTACCAAATATTGAGCCATTAATATAATAATTAATGTCATATACAGTTAATCCCAAAGAATCTAAACCCCATGAAATCCCTGAAAACCATATTCCCCATTTGCCTGCTAAGCTTGCAACTCATGTGCTTTGCACAAAAAACCACTGTCTCTCCTGCATTCAATGCCGCACTGGAGAAAATACTACTTGATTTCCCTCTTTCCTTTTCAAATCTTAAGGGTGATGAGATCCTGAAAGAAGAAACAGAGGTGAGATATGAATCAAGAATCGTATTGCCCGGCTCCGAAGATTGCATGGTAAATGCGATATTGAACGGAACTAAAAAAACAGTCGGCTGGGAAGCGGTTATGGTTACAACACAAACGTATGAAGAGGCAGCTAAAGAGTATAAGAAACTCTATCTGCAATTAATTGACTGCCGGTTTAAACTTAAAAGTAAAACCACCGTCAGTCTAGTTGGTAAATGGGTTTCCCCGCAGCCAACGGAAAACTTCTCTTCTACAACTTTTATATTATCCTCTTCAACCGGCGCATATAAAAAAATGAATATTGAGCTGGAAATGGTAAATGTCATGGACGAATGGAAAGTCAATCTGCGCGTAAAAGAAAATGGATAAGTTATTATTTTCCTTTTAATGTTTTACAAATAACAGCCTTAAACTTTTTATCGAATTTTAATTCATTTATTGTAAGAAAATGCGCTTCTGACGGATGCACGGGATCATAATTTCATATAGACCAGATCCACTAATGGCCACTGTTTGCTTTTACTTTTGAGGTACCTGTTCTGAACTAGTCATGGATTGTAATCACAATCAAAAACGGCTACAGAGAGCCACGGAGAGAATAGAGTTACACAGAGAAATATATTGCATCCTCTGCGGTCCTCTGTTTTTCCTCTGAGGCTCTCTGTGGAACTATATTTTATATTTGAACACTGATTTATTAACCTTCATTAACATTAAACCTGTTTTGGTTAACCGGGATACCCTTTTTCGAAGGGTATTTTTGTTTTATGAACCTGAGCTTAGTAAAAAGAATCATTACACTGGCATTATGTTTACAGGCAGGCTTTGCTGCTATTGCACAACAGAACGGAAAAATTTCCGGGGTGATTGTAGATTCACCGGCTGTCAATAAGATTTCCGGGGCTACGATCACCCTCCTTAAAAAACAAGACTCTGCCCTTATTAGCTTTACCCTTACCAGTTCTGATGGCCGCTTTCAATTGAATGGTGTACCAAACGGTGATTATCGCCTGCTGATCACCCATGTAAATTTCCATAACGAAAACCGCTTCATTAAAATAGATGCCACACACCAGCAGGTGGATATGGGAGATATCCGCCTCTTTGATAAATATAAAACGATGAATGAAATTGTGGTGCAGGCCGAAGCGCCCCCCATAACGTTAAAAGAAGATACCGTTGAATATAATGCCGGCTCCTTTAAAACCCAGCCCAATGCCAATGTGGAGGAACTCCTCAAAAAGCTTCCCGGGGTAAAAGTAGAAAAAGACGGTACGGTAAAAGCACAGGGACAGAAAGTGAACCGGGTTTTTGTAGATGGCAAGGAGTTTTTTGGAAATGATCCTAAACTGGCCACCCGTAACCTTCCGGCTGATGCCATTGATAAAGTGCAGGTATATGATCGCCAGAGTGATCAATCTCAACTTACCGGATTTGATGATGGAAACAGTGAAAAAGCGATAAACCTGAAACTGAAAAAAGATAAGAAAAAGGGCCTTTTTGGTAAAGCGATGGCAGGGGCGGGTACTGATCAACGTTATGAAGGGAGGTTTAATGTCAATTCCTTTAAAGGCGCCCGTCAGCTATCTGTTATTGGAATGGGAAACAATACCAATGCAGAAGGGTTTTCGTTTATGGATCTCCTCAATTTTAATCCAGACATGGGGAGTATGAACCAGGGAGGAGGAAACATGAACATAACTATAAACTCTGGTAGTCAGGGTTCAGGGCAGATGGGCGGTAACAACAATACGGGCATCAATACAAGCTGGGCAGGTGGCGTAAATTATAATGACCTGATTGGTACGAAGCTGGACCTGCGCTCAAATTATTTCTACAACAGATTCAGTCCTTATACTGAAAGCAGGCTGGAGCGGCAATATATTTTACCTGATTCTACTTATTTCTATAACCAGGAGTCGGTAAGTAATACCATCAATAATAACCAGCGTTTAAATCTTATTCTGGACTACGCGATCGATTCTCTTCATTCCATTCGTTTCTCACCTTCCTTTGGGATACAGGATACAAGGAAAACTTCTAAAACCCAATACCAGACTTTATCAGAAAAAGGAGAGCTGACAAATGAAGGTTTTAGCGACAACAGTTCAGATACGAAAGGGTATAACCTCCGTAACGATCTGCTGTTCAGAAAAAAATTCAATAAAAGAGGACGCACCTTTTCACTGGCTTTACAATATTTGCAAAACAACAGCAATGGAAATGGCAATCAGTATTCTGTAAATGATTTTTATTTCCCATCAGGATTGCCTGCAGTAACGGATACCATCAACCAGCGAAATGAAACAAGTGCCGGCTTGTCCGGGTATACCGCCAGGGCTGTTTATACAGAACCGGTGTTAAAAAAAGCTATCCTGGAATTCAGTGCCGCGAAGAGTACCACCTTTTCAAATTCGGACCGGACAACCTATGATTATGACTATAGTTCCGGAAAATTCGATAATATCAATCCATTGCTTTCCAACGATTTTGAGAACAGGTATGGTTATACAAATGCGGGCATTCGTTTCCGAAAACAATATAAAAAATTCAATTGGGCAGCCGGAGCAGCATGGCAGCTGGCTGAGCTCGAAGGACAAAACAGCGGTTCCGGCAAGGACACCCTGATCAGTAAACAGTTTCGGAATATCCTGCCGAATGCAAGGGTTCAATACAATTTTAATCGTTTCAGTAATATTATGCTGAACTATAACGCTCAAACAATACAACCCACAGTTTCCCAATTACAACCCGTACCTGATATCAGTAATCCGTTGCAAATTGTTTATGGTAACCCGGACTTAAAACAGGAGTACGTACATCTTTTACAAATGAGCCTGTTTTTTGTTGATCCCATAAAGAACCGGAACCTCTTTGCTTTCCTGCTGTTTCGCCAGGTAAACAATAAGATCGTTAATGATGATATAATAAATGCACTCGGTATTAAAACAACAAAGCCGGTAAATGTAAACGGGGTATACTCTGTGAATGGTGATATCAACTGGGGTATCCCGTTGTCTTTTATAAAAAAGAGCTCATTAAATATTGGGCTGGGTATTATGCATGCTAAAAACAAACAGTTCATCAATAAAGAAGAAAACCGTATTAATGACTGGCAATTACGCCCTGACGTCAGGATCGAAATGAATCCCCATGAAAAATTCAATATCAGTGTAATGACTTCTTCTTCACTTAACCATACCCGTTATTCATTACAGCCATCTTTAGATACCCGTTATCTTAGTTATGAACTGGGCACCGAATTTGGCTGGCAGCTTCCGGCAAATTTTTACCTCACCTCAGATTTCAACTACACTATCAATGCAAAACGGGCAGATGGATTTAATGTGAATATACCATTATGGAATGCAGCATTCAGCAAACAATTCTTAAAATATAACCGCGCCCAGCTGGGTATCAGGGTAAATGATATTTTGAATAAGAATACCGGTATCACCCGCACCAGCAATAACAACTATATCGAGGACCGCCAGGTTGTTATTTTACAGCGCTATTTCCTCCTTCAGTTCACTTATAGCCTCAGCAAATCAGGGTTAACCAGCCCGGGTGGAGGTGGAAATATGCGGGTCATCACCCGGTAATTATTTATGTCCTTCCTCGTCCGCCGTAGCATGTTGTCCAGCGATGCTTTTCGCTTAAAAAGGCGAAGGCGGATAACTTTGCGGTTATTGCCTTTCCGGAATTCAAGCCAAGTTTGTATATTCAGTACCCCAAACCTGGCAACATGACAACCATTGCATTATATAACCTGAAAGGTGGCGTTGGAAAAACAGCTTCCTGTGTAAATCTCGCTTACCTGGCCGCAAAAAACGGTTACCGGACACTGCTTTGGGATATCGACCCACAAGGTTCAGCCTCCTTTTACTTCCAGGGTAAACTTAAGCTGAAAGGGGGAATCAAAAAATTGCTGAGCCCTGAAGGAGACCTTAGGGATGCCATTCTCCCAACAGATTATAATAACCTTGATCTTATTTCTGCAGATATTTCTGCCAAAAGTATGGACATACTGATAGAGGAATTTGGCCGTTCAAAAAAGAAATTGAAAAATATGCTTTCCAACCTGAGTAAGGATTATGATTTTGTTTTTATTGATTGCCCGCCGGGTTTATCTGCCCTGTCCGAGAATGTATTTCATGCTGCTGCTATTGTACTCATGCCAATCATCCCAACAACACTTTCCATCCGGACCTACCAGATGGTCAAGGATTATTTCAAGGAAAAAGAACTTGACTTATCTAAACTGATGTGCTTTTTCACCATGGTCGACTTGCGTAAAAATATGCACCACGAGATCATGGATGAACTCTTTAAAGACAAGAGATTCTTTGAAAATTATATACCTTATTTATCTGATGTGGAAAAAATGGGCACCCACCAGGCGCCTATTGAAGAATTCGCACGGAGCAGCTATGCCGCAAGGTGTTACAGTGATCTCTGGGATGAGATAAAAGAAGGCGTTTAGCGAAGTAGCCAGTCGCCAGTCGCCAGTCGCCAAAAACAGCCATGACTAAAAGTAAACAGTCCTATTTAATTGATATCTAAAAAATACCTGATTTTATTTGTACAAAGGGCTGTTGGTATTTGGCTGTTGACTGTCAACTGGCGACTGGTGACTTTTCCGTATATTTGCAGCCTAAAACGCACAAAACATGCATCGCGAAATCACCAGCTGGTACAGCCCCGCCCTCAATAAAGATATGCCGATTGTAACCTACGGCACTTATGGCTTTGCCCTGCTGCTGATCCCTACAGCTGCTGCAGATTATCTTGAGTATGAGCGTTTTCAGATGATGGAACATATGTCTCCATTGATCAACGAAGGAAAAGTAAAGGTTTTTTCCATAAACAGTATTAACACAGAAAGCTGGTTGAATAATGAAATGGAACCTTCACATAAAGCGATCCGTCATAACCAGTTCAACGAATACGTTTTCAATGAAGTGATCCCTTTCATAAAAAACAGCACATCCTATGATACCCCCATCATCACCAGCGGGGCATCCTTTGGGGCGCTGCATGCCATGAACCTTTTCCTGAAAAGACCCGACCTGATCAATGGCGTAATCTCCATGAGCGGTGTATACGATCTCACCGAATACACAAAAGGATTTTATGATGAACAGGTTTACTACAACTCCCCCATTCACTATATCCCTAATCTTACCGACCATTACCTGCTGGAACAAAAACGCAGGGGTAAAATAATCATTGCTACCGGAAGTGGCGACTATGAAGATCCGGAAGCAAACCGTCGCTTCTCGGGGGTACTTCATAGTAAATCCATTCCCCACGAATTGGAAATATGGGGAGAAGACATAAAACACGACTGGCCAACCTGGCGCAAGATGCTGCCACATTTTGTTGGCTCCAGGTTTTAATTGCTTAGTGACCCCTTGCCACCTGGCGTCTTCGCGGTAAAATAAGTTACCTTCGGCCAATGGAAAAAAAGCTATTTCTGCTGGATGCTTTCGCACTCATTTTTAGGGCATACTATGCGCTTATCAGGAACCCACGCATCACCAGCAAGGGAAAGAATACCAATGCTCAATTTGGTTTTACCAATACGCTAATAGACCTGCTCAACAAACAGAAGCCCACACATATGGCTATCTGCTTTGACACAGCCGCTCCAACAGAACGTCATACAGACTTCGCTGATTATAAAGCTAACCGGCAGGAAGCCCCGGAAGATCTCCTCCTGGCGATCCCAGATATCAAAAAAATCATTCAGGGCTTTAATATCCCAATAATTGAAACCGATGGCTTTGAAGCCGATGATGTAGTAGGCACGCTTGCCAAACAGGCAGAAAAAGTGGGTTACCAGGTATTCATGGTTACACCTGATAAGGATTACGGGCAACTGGTTTCAGACAATATCAAAATCTATAAGCCACCCTACCAGGGCGGCGATTTTGAAATCCTTGGCCCAAAAGAAGTTTGCGAAAAATGGAATATTAAAAATGTGGACCAGGTAATAGATATACTTGGTCTGATGGGCGATGCCGTTGATAATATTCCCGGCATTCCAGGTGTGGGTGAAAAAACCGCAGCAAAATTGCTGGCAGAATTTGAAACCTTAGAAAATGTTTTGGCTAACGCCGATAATATAAAAGGCGCACTGGGTGAAAAGGTGCGTAATGGTAAAGACCTGGCACTGATGAGTAAAAAACTGGCCACCATCATCACCTCTGTGCCGGTTGAATTCCACGAAGAAGACTTTAGGGTTAAAGATTTAAATAAGGATGGCCTGCGGGAAGTATTCGGCGATCTCGAATTCAGGACGCTCGGAAAGAGGATTCTTGGAGAGGAGATTAGTATTGGCGAATCCGTTGTTGAGAAAAAAGTACCAGCCGGTGTACAGCAGGACCTTTTTGGAAATGTCGTTGAGTCTTCGGTTACCCCAGACAGTAATACAGCTGCCGATGCAGAAAACCTGCCTGTACATAAAGCAGAAAAAAATATTATTAACACTCCGCATGCTTATAAGGCAATAGAGGGTGAAAAAGAGATCAAAGATTTTGTTCAAATACTGATGAAGCAGTCGGAAATATGTTTTGATACAGAAACAACCGGGCTTGATGCCAATGATGCAGAGTTGGTTGGTATGAGTTTTTCCTGGAAACCGGGAGAAGCTTACTACATTCCATGTCCGGCCGACCAGGCCAAAACCGGGGAGATTCTTTCCCTGTTTAGTACCCTGTTTGAAAATAAAAATATTACCTGGGTTGGTCAGAATATCAAATATGACATGCTGTTGCTAAAATGGTATGGCTATGAATTAAAGGGGAATATTTTTGATACCATGCTGGCGCATTATGTAATTGATCCGGAAGGTAAAAGATCAATGGACCTGTTGAGTTCGCAGTTCCTTGGCTATGAACCCGTGTCAATAACAGAACTGATTGGTAAAAAGGGAAAGGGACAGGGCAATATGCGTGATGTGGAATTGGAAAAAATAAAAGAATATGCGGCAGAAGATGCAGACATTACCCTGCAACTCAAAAAGGTATTCCTTCCCAAACTAAAAGAAAAAGAAGTAGAAAAAGTATTTTATGAAGTGGATAACCCGCTTGTAAAAGTGCTTACAGATATGGAATTTGAAGGTGTGGCCATAGATGTACCATTCTTGAACGAATATTCCAAAGAGCTTGAAAAAGAAGCCAAAATTGCGGAAGAGAGTGTTTACAAACAGGCAGGCGTAAGATTCAACCTGGCATCACCAAAACAACTGGGGGAAGTGTTGTTTGATAAACTCCAGCTGGATCCGAAAGCCAAAAAGACCAAGACCGGGCAGTATGCAACCGGAGAAGATGTATTGCAGAAACTCGCACACCAGAGTCCGATTGTTGAAGACATCCTGGCTTTCAGGGAATTGACAAAATTAAAATCCACCTATGTGGATTCTCTACCGTTACTGATTAACCGAAAAACGGGCCGGGTACATACAAGTTACGGACAAGCGATTGCTGTTACAGGCAGATTGTCGAGCAATAACCCGAACCTGCAGAATATTCCGGTGCGTTCAGAAAGGGGAAAGGAGATCCGGAAGGCATTTGTTGCGCGTGATAATAAGCACGTCTTGATCTCAGCAGACTATTCCCAGATTGAATTACGCATAGTGGCCGCCATCAGTGGTGATCCCAATATGTGCGAAGCATTCCTGCTGGGAAAGGATATCCATACTGCCACTGCAGCCAAAGTATATGGCATCGAAGAATCTGAAGTCACCAAAGAGCAGCGATATAAAGCCAAGAGTGTAAATTTCGGGATCATATATGGTCAAGGGGCTTTTGGCCTGGCCGATAACCTGGGTATAAGTCGCACAGAGGCCAAGGCTATCATCGATAATTATAAAAAAGAATTTTCCGGAATCACTACCTACATGGAAGATACTGTCAGCTTCGCTCAAAAAAATGGGTATGTACAAACATTGATGGGAAGGAAACGCTGGCTTCGTGATATAAATTCTTCAAATTTCACTGTACGTGGTTTTGCTGAAAGGAATGCCATTAATTCTCCCATACAGGGAACTGCAGCAGATATGATCAAAATGGCTATGATTCGGGTTCAGGCGGCATTGAAAAAGTCAAACTTCAAAAGCCGAATGATCATGCAGGTGCATGACGAATTGGTTTTTGATGCGGTCAGAGAAGAGGCTGAAGAGTTGAAAACACTTATCCTGGAAGGCATGCAGGCAGCACTTCCTTTACCTAATAATGTTCCGGTTATAGCAGAAGCAGGCATTGGAGACAACTGGCTGGAAGCACACTAATCCTTGCGACTTTAATTCTTTGCGGTTAATTAAATAATATGATTACACGTTTTTTTGCCTGGTGGTTTAATGTCTCCGGTTGGAAAGTTAAAGGAACAATTCCTCCTGATATAAAAAAAGCCGTTGTTATTGCGGCACCGCATACCTCTAACTGGGATTTTGTATACGCACTGGCAGCGTTCAGGATACTCAATCACAAAGTAAATTACCTTGCCAAAAAAGAACTATTCAAATTCCCGTTGAAATATATTTTGCAAGCTACCGGCGGTATTCCTGTAGAAAGAAGCAAGAGCCATAACCTGGTGGATACCATCATTCAAAAATTTAATAATACCGAAAATCTTTACCTGATGATCCCTGCTGAAGGCACCAGGAAGAGAGTATCTAAATGGAAGAGTGGATTCTATCATGCAGGGTTAGGCGCTAATGTCCCTATTCTGCTTGGCTACCTGGATTATAAAAATAAACTGGCTGGCTTTGGAAAGGTTGTTTACCTCACCGGAGATAAAGCCAAAGACATGAATGTTATCAGGGATTTTTATAAAGATATCAAAGGCAAGAACCCGGAAAGTTTTGACCCGGATGCTATTAGAATCGATTGACAAATGGATTTAATAACGTTGCCATGGTTCGTGTCTTCACGAACCATCACTTTGTAAATTTCGTTTTTCGGTTCGTGGGGACACGAACCGAGGCATCCGGAGAAACAGGTAGATAAATTCGAATCCTTGTGTTTAAATTAATTAGTATGCATTTTTCAGACTATACCCGTTACTGGCAAAACATCGGCAGTCGTTACTTTATGGTTGCCGGACTGGCTTTCCTGGTTTGTTATGTTTTTCTCCGCCAGGTAATAAAAAACAAAAAGATCCAGCAAAAATTTCCGGCAACAAACGACTATCTCAGGGAAGCGGGTTATTCTATTCTCACCATTACCATATTTGCCTTTGTTCCTTTATTCTTTATTAAGAATCCGGCGATTGGCCCACACACAACACTGTATAAGGATATAGATGCCTATGGCAAGGGGTGGTTTTTTCTGGCATTCCCAATCATGTTCCTAATGCATGATACTTATTTCTACTGGACACACAGGCTTATGCATCACCCAAAATTATTCAGGTATTTTCACCTCGTACATCACCAGTCAACCAATCCTTCCCCCTGGGCGGCCTATGCATTTCATCCACTTGAGGCCATTGTTGAAGTAGGGATATTTGTCGTATTCCTGTTTACCATTCCTATACACCCATTACATTTCTTTATATTTTTCTTTTTATCGATTATCTATAATGTCTACGGCCACCTGGGATGGGAAATTTATCCAAAAGGGTTCAGCAGGCATTGGCTCGGAAAATGGATCAATACCTCAGTGAACCATAACCAACACCACCAGTTCTTTAAAGGGAACTATGGTTTGTATTTTCTTTTCTGGGACAGAATGATGGGAACTATCAGAAGTGATTATGATAAGAAGTTTGATGAAGTAAAAGCGTTGTAGTAAATACAAATTTCTTTGCGTTCCTCATATCTTAGAGGTTAATTTCAAACTCCCACATTTCACAAATCCCTCCGCAGAAGGCACACTAATCTCCATGCCCCTGAATTTCTCCATCATGCCATGGTTGCAATCGTCTGCTTCATAAATCCCTGCCGGGTTTTGACTGATATGACAAAAGATTGCCTTCTTTTTTATGTCCTGGACTTCCGTAATATCTACATAATCCGTTGGATGAAAAATATGCGTTTGGTCGCCAAGGCAAACTTCAAAAAAATACAGGTCAAATTTCTTTCCGCCCCGAATCCATGATTGAATGGTAAGCAAACTGGCTGCCTGGTGGTCTTTATGTGAATCAACGGGCCAATGAGTGAAAACAATATCCGGGCTTTCTGCTTCAATAAGCTGTTTTATTTTTTCCGTCCACTCATTATTCACTATCGTATCTCCATCTATCTGTCCAGCAAACACTGGTTTAGCCTTTAAAATCTTACAGGCAGCAAGGGCCTCGGATTTACGGATCGCTGCTGCTTCAGTATGTCCTTTCCCCGCTATTCCTGCTTCTCCGGTGGTTAAATAAATTATGGTAACCAAATGTCCTGCAGCAGCCAGTTTGGCCAGGGTTCCCCCGCAGCCACTTTCCGGATCATCAGGGTGCCCGCCAACACAAACTATTTTTAACTTTTTTTCATCAGGGCCATTGGTCATACCCTGAAGACCTTCAGACAGTCCCAATAAACCAAATGAAGCTACTGTACTGCTTATAAATTTTCTTCTGTTCTGTGCCATAGAAAAGTATTATCTTCTTGAATGGAAATTTACGCTTAAATATAATCACCCTGCCATGATTCGTTTCCTGCTTTACTGCTGTTTTTTTATGGGACCATTTGTTATGCAAGGGCAGCAAAGGCCCAACATACTTTTCATTTTTAGTGACGATCATGATGCTGATGCAATCAGCGCGTATAATAAAACCCTGATATCAACTCCGGGAATAGACCGGCTGGCGAGGGAGGGAATGAAGTTCAATAACCATTTTGTTAGTAATGCCATCTGCGCCCCGGCGAGGGCTACCATCCTAACCGGAAAGTTTTCACACATGAACGGGCATAAAGACAACCGCACTGCATTTGATACCAGTCAATACCTTTTTCCCAGGCAACTACAGCAGGCCGGTTACCAGACCGCACTTATTGGCAAATGGCACCTTCAAACACTTCCGGCAGGATTTGATCACTGGGAAATATTACCTGGCCAGGGACAATATTACAAGCCCCGTTTTATTGGTATGAAAAATGATACGATCACTTACCCCAATGCATACGCGACAACACTTACCACCGAAAAAGCAAAGACATGGCTAGACAATCGTGAACGATCCAAACCATTTATGCTGATGGTCAACCACAAGGCGCCACACCGAAACTGGTGGCCTGAATATAAACACGCAGTACATTTTTCCAAATTCAGGATTCCAGAACCTCCTACACTTTATGCAGATACAGCCGGAAAGGGAAAAGCTTACCGGGATCAGGAAATGCGGATATTGGATGATATGTCGCTTTGTATCGATCTGAAAATTGATCCTTCATTTCTGGAAAATATCCCACAACTTAAAGCCTCAGCAAAAGAAGCAAAAGATTATCAATCCATGATGGCGGCAATACCCGAAGAATTGAGAAAAAAATTCATAGCTCTTTATGCCGAAAGAGGAGAAACTTTACGCAGGTTAAAACCAACGGGTAAGGAATTGCTCAAATGGAAATATCAATGGTATATGCAGGATTATTTAGCCTGTATAGCCAGTGTGGATGAAAGTGTTGGTGCTCTGCTGAATTACCTCGACAGCACGGGCCTTGCAGAAAATACCCTGGTCATTTATTCCAGCGACCAGGGATTCTACCTTGGTGAAAACGGTTGGTTCGATAAACGATTTATGTATGATGTTTCCATGCAAAGCCCGTTGCTTATGAAATGGAAAGGAAGGATCAAACCGGGTACCGTAAATAATGACCTCACGCAAAATATAGACATTGCGCCAACCATTTTGGATGTGGCTGGCGAACACATCCCCTCAGAGATACAGGGAATCAGCCTGAAACAATACATGATGGGCAAAACACCCCCAACAAAACGAACATCGCTCTATTATCATTATTATGAATTTCCTGTTGACCACCATGTATATCCGCATCTCGGGATCCGCACCAAAAAATATAAGCTTGTATATTTTTATACGATAGGTGAGTGGGAAATGTATGATTTACAAAAAGATCCTACTGAAAAAAATAATATTTATTCCGATCCGGCATATAAATCACTGGTACCTGAATTAAAAAAACAACTCATAGAGCGCAGGTCTTTTTATAAGGATACAGAACCTGCCGGTGAGTTAAATTAATTCAACACAAATGCCCTCTCTTTTTTAATTTTTTGTCCCTGGCATTTTACTGGTTTTTGAAAACAATTTTAAACTTATCTTGCCCATCAAATGATTCCAACAATTTACTATTGTTATGATGCCTACTGTGGATGGTGCTATGGATTCAGTACGGTTATGCAAAAAATTTCAGAAGAATATAAGGACCGTATCTTTTTTGAAACACTTTCCGGCGGAATGATCCCTAAAGAATCTGTACAGCATATTGGCAAAATGGCTGGCTATATCAGGGGGGCATATAAAAACGTGGAAGACCTGACCGGTATAAAGTTTGGAGAAGATTATCTCTGGCATATAAACAATCCTGATAAAAGCGATTGGTTTCCCCATTCTGAAAAAGCAGCCATTGCTATGGTGATTTTTAAAGATTACCACCCTGAACAAACAGTAGCGTTTGCCGCCGACCTGCAGAAAGCACTTCATTTTGAAGGTCGTGATTTAACAGATGATGAAGCTTACAGGCACCTGCTGGAAAAATATGAAATACCCGCAGATGAATTTTACACAAAACTTCACTCAACTGAATATGAGGAAAAAGCAAACTATGAATTTAGCCTGGTGAAACAATTGCAGGTAACCGGTTTTCCCGCGGTTCTGTTACAGGTTGATGAATTAAAGTTTTATCTTCTGGCTCGTGGATTCACTGACTATGATACATTGAAAACGCGCATTGACAATGTATTAGCAGAAATAAACCAATTGGAATTACCAAAAAATACCTGAAAGAAATGTTAAGATATGCAGATGGTGAGTGTATCAGACCATACTGACATAGATTAGCTTACCCAAACACTGATTATGAAATATTTTCCCCTTCTGCTATCTATTGTTTTTCTATTGCGACTTAATCCTTGTGCACAGCCAAAAACATCGATGGATTTTGAAAAATATAACCCGGTATCAACCCTGGTTGTACCGGAACATAAATTAACAAAAGCAAAATTTCCATTTATCGATGTGCACAACCACCAGTTTAGCATGCCTACGATGGACCTGGGTACATTAACCGTTGAAATGGATAAATTGAATATGGCGGTAATGGTCAACCTCAGCGGGCAATCCGGTGATCTCATAAAAAAATCGGTTTCGAATATTAAAACAAACTATCCGAAAAGGTTTATTGTATTTGCCAATATTGATTTCAAGGGAATAGGTGAGGATGGCTGGAGTGAGAAAGCGGCGAAACAATTAGAAGACGATGTGAAGAATGGTGCTAATGGATTGAAGATATATAAAAGCCTTGGGTTTTCTGTTAAAGACAATAAGGGTGATCGGGTGGCCGTTGACGATAGCAGGCTGGACCTTATCTGGAAAAAAGCCGGAGATTTAAAAATTCCTGTGCTCATCCATACCGCAGATCCAAAATCGTTCTGGGATCCCATGGATGAACATAATGAACGCTGGCTTGAACTGGCCACGCATGAGGGTCGGAAAAGAGGAGCCGACAACCCGGAACCTTTTGAAGATCTAATTGAGGAACAACACCGGATGTTTAAAAAACATCCAAATACAACTTTTATCGCCGCACATTTTGGCTGGTACCCCAATGATCTGGCCAAACTGGGCAAGCTCATGGATGATATGCCGAATATAGTAGTTGAATTTGGCGCAGTAATCGCGGAAATTGGAAGGCAACCCAAAATGGCAAAAGCCTTTTTCACTAAATACCAGGACAGGATATTATTTGGCAAGGATTCCTGGGTGCCGGATGAGTATGCAACTTATTTTCGGGTGTTGGAAACAGAGGATGAATATTTTCCCTACCATAAAAAATATCATGCTTTCTGGCCCATGTATGGCATGGGGCTTTCTGATGAGATCCTGAAAAAAGTATACTATAAAAATGCTTTACGGATCGTTCCAAATATCGATAAATCCCTGTTCCCTAAATAGCAAGAAGTAGTTATTTAATGCTGCAGAAAAAATTAGGTAGAAAGTATTTAACGTGTTGTTCTACTAAATTTTTATGCTAAACCAATTAAATGAAATAAGGAATAATTTCCTTGCACGCTCCCAGTCAGGGCAATTTTGAGGCACACAGCAAACCACAGAGAAAAAATGGAGGGCCTCATTGGATATACTGTATAGTACTGTGTTTCTCTATCTCCTCAGGGGCTCTCTGTGGCCTTGAATTTGAATTTATTTATCAATTTAACAGTACAAATACATTACTATTTAATGTGCAGCAATTATTTTTTTATAGATATGCCATGCAGAAAAAATATCTTCAGTAGCAATTCCAAGTGATTTGAATAAAGTAATTTCATCCCTCCCGGTTCTTCCTGGTTTTTTTCCGGATACCAATTCGCAGAGTTCTCCTTTGATATGGTTTACATCAATAACTCCTTCATTTAGCGGAATGAGAAAATCACCACCTTCATTAGATAAGGATTCATAACTGTCCGTAAATAATCTGGACATCTTTACTGACTTTGAGTCGAGTTCCCGGACTTTTGGTGTACATGCTCCAATGGCATTAATATGAGTGCCCGGCCGGATCCAGTCTCCATTCAACACCGGTTGTGATGAGGATGTTGTGGCGCAAATAATGTCTGCATATTCAACTGCTTCAGCTACCGTTTTTTTTACAGAAATTTTCAGCTTATGATGTTCAGATATTTTTTGAGCCAGTTGCAATGCCTTTTCTTCACTTCGCCCCCAAAGGAAAACTTCTTGAATGTTTCTCACAAGGCTTATGGCATGTATATGTCTTTCTGCCTGCTCACCTGTACCTAATATTGCCAGCCGACTGGAATCATCCCTGGAAAGAATGCTGGTTGCGAGGGCACTCGCCGCAGCTGTTCTTATTGCTGTGATCTCCATGGCATCAGCGATCATTAAAGGTGTACCATACATTGCGTCAAATAATGTAACAGTTCCCTGGTGAGAGGGCTTACCACTTTCCTTATTTCCATGAAAAACGGTAATAACTTTGATTCCCAATACTCCCGGGGCTTCTGCAAAGCCAGGCATCATTCCTAAAAGTCCCTTTTTATCCGGCAACCACATGAGCGAGCGCAATGGCTGTAAACATTTTCCATCCGCGAGGTTGTTGAATGCTTCTTTCATCACAGCAATACATTCTCCCATGGGTAAAAATAGAGCAACTTCTTCTCTGGATACATACCTTGGAGTAGTCATATTCCTAAACTAAGAAAAACTGATTAATAAGAACAAAAAATGAAATGTAGATTACAAAATATCGGGTGGCTGTATTGGTTTTTTCACCGCCTTTATAATGAGTGTTATGATGTTTATAAGCCATCCAATTGGATAGGGAAGTATTACAACTGTCCACCACCATTCGCGCTTAGGATCAAAGCCGCCTAATGATGATACATACCATATGGCTGAGACTCCTGTGATGATAAAAATGGCTGTAATTAAGAATATTTTGAAGTATCTGTCATTTCTAAAGTAGGCGGAAATCGCCAATAAAATACTTCCGGCTGCAATTAAAACCGAGCCTTCCATTGGATCTATGGCACCTGCGATGGTGGCAACCACACCAGCAATAAAAATATAACGGATCCATTTGGGATTTACACTCATTTCATTTAAAAAAGATGGATCAATTTAAATCAGGGCATAAAATAAACCAATGATTTCTGTCAGTTTTAATTTAGGCCTTTTATTTAAAATGCCACATGCTTGAGCTTTTTAAAGAGGTCATTTTTTTCTACATATATAGCCGGTAATTCTGCAGATTTCAACAGTGGATTACATATCAAAGTTGTCCATATAGATACTGATTGCATATATATTTAACCTCGTTTCCATTCTGGCATTCTTCCCGGCGTATATGGTGCCCCGTTTTTTTCCATCTTGTCTTCCAGCTTTTTTACGGCCTCGCCTATAGATTTAATTTCATCATAAACCGGAGCAAAGTTTTTTTCTGCATTGCCCAACGATTCCCTGTTTGCCGGAGTAGGCGCGGCAGTTGAATTCCATAGAGAACCAGCAATGTTCTCAATACGTTGGTTAATGGAAGGAGTGGTTTCAAATTCCCTTTTTCCAAGGGTTGCATCTCCGTTCATAGCGGTGGAAACATTGAGCAATCTTTTTTCAAGAGCGGCAATTTCTCCCGAAAGCTCCGGGCCTGCTTTTGGTGTTTCAGATACCGCCGCTTTCAGGTAGCGAAGTTTCTGTGAAAGTTCGCGGCTATATGCTTCTGATCCACTGGTAACCCGCCTTAATTCCGCCACTTTCCTGGAAAAAGCATCGAGCTCATTTTTATCCTTAGCAGGAAGGCTGGCAGTTTGCAGCGCAACAGCTTTAAAGGGAACTTTTTCTGTAAGTGATGTATATACCCCATCTTCATATTTACTCATTTCAATTGTATAATCTCCCGGCAATGCCATATACCCTTCCTCCTTTGAGCTGAATGCAAAATCAGGATTAAATGGTGTGAAGTCAATTGGGCCAAAAGATGCATATCTGAAATCCCAATTCATCCGGTGCAATCCTTTCTTTGCTGGTTCATTGAGTCGTCTTACAACATTTCCGGCAACATCCCGAATGGTAAATATCAGGTGAGGGTCTTCCTGCCTGTCTTCCAGTCTTAAAGAATCAATTGAAGGATAGTAAGGAGCCTCTCCTTTTTTTATTGCTTCCGCTTCTCTATCCTTTCGCTTTTCTTTGATAGTCTTTATGTCTTCTTTTAAATAATAATTAAATACAGCTGCAACAGGAGGGTTGTCTGAGGTGAAAAAACTTTCGCCCTGGAACCCTTTGCCTCTGACACCCAATGGCATGGATTGGATAAACATCAAGCCGTCTTTAACAGGATAAATTTTGGCAGTATTTTGCAGGTCTTCTTTTTTGAAATTTCTTAATACCGAATAATCATCAAGCACATAAAACCCGCGACCGAATGTAGCGAGTACCAAATCATTTTCCCGTCTTTGAATCTCCAGATCGCGAACGGCAATTGTTGGAAGGCCTGCCTTTAGTTGCGTCCATTGGCCCCCGCCATCGATGGTTACAAAAACACCGAACTCCGTTCCCACAAATAAGAGGTCTTTATTGATATGATCTTCTGCTATGGTATAAACCGATCCCCGTGCAGGGAGGTTTTGCTGAATGGGTGCCCAGGATTTTCCTGCATCACGGCTACGATAAACGAATGGCCTGAAATCACCAAACCGGTGATGATTGAATACGGCGTACACCGTATTCTTATCATGCCTCGAAGCTAGTACCTGATGAACATAGGCAAGTTCCGGAAGTCCGCTTTTAACATCAATGGACTCCCAGCTGCTGCCGCCATTTTGAGTTACATGTAGCAGGCCATCATCCGTTCCAGCATAGAGAAGGTTTTCATCCAATATCGATTCCGAAAGTGTAGTTATATTTCCATAAATATCGGTCGACTGATTTTTCGCAATGGCATCGACACTCCAGACCTTATCCATTACTTTCAATTTATTCCGGTCAAGCTGGCGACTGAGATCACCACTGATTACTTTCCAGCTTTCACCCCTGTCATCTGAACGAAACACTTTATTGGCCGCGAAATACAATCGTTTATTATCATAATGAGAAATGACAAGCGGCGCATCCCAGTTCCACCGATAAGCCGCTTCGCTTTCCTTTTCAATGGGCCTGATGGAAAGATACTCGCCGCTTTTGCGGTCATAGCGAACAAGATTGCCGTACTGCGCCTGTGCATAAACGATATTAGGATCCGACTGATCAACCTGCGATTCAAAACCATCGCCCAGGCTGGTGAAATACCAGTCGGAATTCATAATTCCATTTCCGCTGAGCGTTCGGGATGGTCCGCCAAGACTGAAATTATCCTGTGTGCCACCATGAATATGATAAAACGGGAATGCATTATCGGTAGCAACTTTATAAAACTGAGTAACGGGTAAATTGGCTTTGAATTGCCAATTTGCAGCTGCGTCATAGCTTTCGTAAACCCCACCATCGCATCCCACCAGGAGATGACTGGTATTCCCGGGATCAATCCAGATCACATGATTGTCGATGTGCTTACTTTTTTCTCCCAGTATGGTAAAGTTCTTTCCGGCATTTGTACTTACGCCCATATAGGTGTCAATGGCATATAGTTTATCCGGGTTTTGGGGATCACAAAAAAGGCGCTGGTAATAATTACCAGAAGTGGAATAACTACCCTGTTGTTGCCAGCTGGCCCCTCTGTCTTTACTTATAAAGGTCCCGCCTTTAGACCCGGCCTCCACCATGGCATAAAGCCTGTCTGGCATGGCCGGTGAAATGGCTAAGGCAATCCTTCCAACATCACCTGAAGGGAGGCCATTCATGATCTTATTCCATGTGGCCCCGGAATCGACGCTTTTATATATTGCAGATTCCGGACCGCCACCAATATAAGTGAATACTTTCCGCTGACGCTGATGAGCGGTTGCGTATAATAATTTGGGGTCGCGGGGATCCATATGGATTTCGCTAAACCCTGTATATTGGGAAACAGATAAAATATTGCGCCATGTTTTGCCACCATCATTGGTTTTATAAATTCCCCGCTCGCCTCCCGAACTCCACAGCGGACCATAGGCTGCTACATAAACAACATTTGAATTGGATGGATCAATAACGATGCGGCCAATATGTTCTGAAGATTTTAATCCCATATTTTTCCAGCTCTTTCCGCCATCTTCAGATTTATACACACCGTCTCCATAAGATACACTACGCTGGTTATTGTTTTCCCCTGACCCTACCCATATCACATTGGCATTGTTTGGATCCAACACTATACACCCAATTGAAAAGGATCCTTCCCCATCGAACACCGGTTCGAAAGTAATGCCTGCATTGCTTGTTTTCCAAACACCTCCGGCTGCAGCGGCAACGTAATAGGTTGAGTGATTTGCAGGATCAACTGCTAAGTCGGCAATGCGGCCTGATGTTATAGCAGGACCTACAGACCGAAAACGAAGCGCTGAAAAAAGTTCGCTGTTTATTGGCGATGCGGGTTCCGGTTTTGGAGGAACAGCTTTTTTTTGTGCAGTTATACTTGCAAACGCAGACAATAATATCAAAAAGGAAAATAATCCTGCTTTTCTCATAGTGATGTTTTTAAAATTATCAAAAGAAAGGTACATAATTCCTCAATCTTAGATTTCCCTTCGGCATTCTTTCTTTGCAGTAAATGTATTTGTATTGTACCTTATACTATTATTTAATACATCATGAGGACCTATACCATATTTTGGCTATTGTTATTTGTTTACATTCATTTTAATATAGCAAATGCACAGCCGCTGGCATCGGATACAGCAGGCAATATTGATAAAATATTTTCCGGATGGAACGAATCTACCCCTGGCGGCGTAATCCAGCTTACACGCGATGGTCAAACCATTTATCGGAAAGCCTTTGGCATGGCCGACCTGGAGCACAATGCAAAAAATACTACCGAAACCATTTTTGAAGCCGGTTCAGTATCTAAGCAATTTACAGCAGCAGCTGTTTTATTGCTGGTTGAACAGGGAAAAATAAAATTCACGGATAATTTATTGACCTATTTCCCTGATTTTCCCGCTTTTGGAAAAGACATTACCATTGAACATTTATTCCATCATACCAGCGGGTTGCGCGACTGGGGATCGGTGGCTGAGATCGGGGGCTGGCCCAGGGGAACAAGGGTCTATACTCCGGCACATGTAAAAGAAATAATCTGGCGGCAAACAACAACCAACTTCAAACCTGGATCAGCATACAGTTATAGTAACTCAAATTACAGTATGCTTGTTTTCCTGGTGGAAAAAGTATCTGGTCAATCTTTTCAGTCGTTCACAACAGAATATCTTTTTAAGCCTATGGGCATGACACAAACAAGATGGCGCGATAATTATCGCCAGGTCGTACCCGGACGTGCATTAGCGTATAGCCGAAATATGAATATATATACACTCAATATGCCTTTTGAAAACACGTTTGGTCATGGAGGATTATTAACAAGTACCGAAGACCTTAGTAAATGGAATAACCGCTGGAAAACAGCGTCATTAGGTGCAAAATTAAACCAACTGCAAAAAGAAAAAGGCGTGTTGAATAATGGTGTCTCCATTGCATATGCAAGAGGCGTTTCAGTTAATACGATCAACGGGTTTGAAGAAATAAGCCATAGTGGATCTACTGCCGGATACCGCTCATGGCTGGCATTTTATTCTGAAAATAATCTTTCGGTCACTTATTTAAGTAATGATGGCAGCAGAAACCCGGTGGAAGCAGGAAAAAAAATAGCTGAGATCTTTCTTGGCAAGGAAACTGAAAAGAAATGGGAAACGCCTTTATTCATTCCGGTTCAAAAAAGCTGGGCCGAACCTAAGGCAGGTATTTATAAAAAATTGAACGGTTTTGATACACAGGAATTAATTTGGAAAGATTCTGCACTTCGGATTTCGAACAATAAACAGGCATTAAAAGCCATATCACCCAATAGCTTTTACCTTGAAAATATTCGTTTTGATTTTCCTTCAAACGCCGGCAATCCCGCATCTGTAAGATTAACAAATCCAGCCGGAGATACATCAACTTACCTGCGGGTTAACTCATTTACACCAGACAAAAAAACACTCACACTTTATACCGGAACATATTTAAGTGAAGAGGCAGATGTGACAGTAAAAATTATTTTAAAAGATGGGAAACTACAAATAAGCAGAGACGCGGGTATACTTATTCCCTTGATGCCGGTTTATCTTAATTATTTTGAAACTGACGACCAAGACCATTTGTTATTCAAAAAAAATGAAACAACCATTACCGGTATTGAGTGGAGTATTTCAAGGGCATATAACGTTTGGTTTAAAAAAATAAATTAACGCCATTTATTTATTCAGTAATTCGGGCATTGACATATCCTTATTTCTCAGGTCAATTCCGCCTTCTAAAACAGATTTCATATTTGCCAGGTAGAAAGTCCAACCTGTTTTACAGCCAACATGCCAGTTCTGCCTTCCCTCTTCTGTATCAGGGATATCCTCCTGTTTTAATTGTACTATATATTCATCTTTATATGGCTTAATGGTAACTGTACAAACACCTGCGTTACCGAAACTAAACTTAATTAAATCGACACCATTGGCTTCTATGATTTTTCCCTTCTCTACTGTTTCATCAGGCCATCCATGCCACAGCCACTTATAAGTATCGCTTGATTTAATTTCTTCGTTGGGTTCTAATATGCTCCCGTCTGCCCTGTTAAATTCAGATAACCGCAGGAACCAGTCTTCCATTCCAGTTCTGGTTGACCAGGCCTTATAAAGCTTATCTGGTGTTGACTTAATGTTAATCGCAACAGAAAATGTACTCCAATCAAAATCAGGCATTGCATTATTTTTTTCTGGAAAAATAGAAGTCAACCCGCTGTTCCACATTTGTGGGGCCGCCATCGATCCATGCATGAAGAGAATCCGGTTTCATGAATTGATAAGAAATCCTCCTTGGAAAATCATGTTCGGGGTTTTCTGCTAAAAACTGCCCGTATGAAATCGGATTAACCATAAAGGAAACAGGCAGTTCTTTATTCTGGCCCGGTACAGCTGAAATAAAATAGTATTTCTTTTGCCGGTAAATCAGCTGCATCTCTTCCAACGTTTTATTTTCACCAGCCTTACTTGTCATATAGCTTTTCCCTTCAAAGCTACTGTCATCTACCTGTTTCCATGACTCAGTCAATACCCCCGACTTTCTTTCCATCTGCCAATCACCCAATAACCATTTAAATGGTTCCATGGAATTTTCCCCATTCATGGCCATCAATATATAAACTCCCCAAAATATCAATATGCCATAAATAAATTTCATCACCTCTCATTAAAATATCCTGCTAACATCTTTTACATCCATCCTGTTAATTCATCCAATCCATGTTAAGTATTACCGGGGGGCGCTATGTAAAGCAATCCTGTTCCCTTCGGTATCCATCATTACCGCCATGAAACCATATTCAGGTGAGATTTCAGTTTTCGGAACCATTATTTTTCCACCTGCGGCTTCTACTTTATTTAGTACCTGCTGAACATCCGGGTTTCCATTCAGGTATATAAGGGGTCCTTCTGTAGCTGATGGTTTGTGAAACCCGCCACTATCAACAAGCGCACCGCCTACCCCGGTTTGCATATCCTGCATTGGAAACATGCGCATTTTGATATTAGGTAGATCCAGGGGGAACATTTGCATATCAAAAATTGCTTCATAAAATTTTTGAGCACGAGTCAGGTCTGTTGCCGGTATTTCAAACCAGCTGATGGCATGTGTAAAATTCATGGCATTTCGATTTAGTGTTTGAATAGTAATGATATTTTCTTACCATATGTATCACGAACTTGAATTGGTACTATCATTCATTTTATTAAATTCAGCATCTACCGGCTCCCATAGTTCGATCTTATTCCCCTCCGGATCCATGATCCAGCCAAATTTCCCATATTCATATACTTCCATTTCGCCTACAACCTGTACCCCCTCTTCTTTAAGGACCTTCATTAAGGCTTCCAGGTTTTCCACACGATAGTTGAACATAAAATCTTTTTCACTTGGCTGGAAATAAGTAGTCGTTTTTTTGAAAGGGCTCCAAACAGTAGATCCTTTTTCATCTTTTCCTTCTTTTCCCCAGGTAAATACAGCACCATGTTGATCCTGCATACTTATACCAAGATGTTTGCCATACCATTCACGGATCATATCCGGGTTCCCGGTTTTAAAAAAAAGTCCGCCAATGCCTGTTACCCTTTTCATTCTTTTTGTTTTAAAGTAAGATTATCTCCAAAGACCGATGATAGCTCCCATAAGCGTCAATGCAGCAATAGCATATCCTCCATTGATGAGTATCAGGCGCCAGCTACGATGTTCAAAAAGTCCGTGAATGGCAACGAAACAAAACACCCAGATGCCTGCCAGGAATCCGGCTATTGAACCCCAGGCAAGGTCTGTTTTTTGCGCACAGTTACCGGTACATTCCGCGGGAGAATCTGCCAGGAACATACCCAGGTTGGCTGCGGCAATCAGGGTAAAGAGAAATGCCCAACCAAAAATTTTTGCTTTATTGCCTTTTCTTACAGTATCCAGCGTCAGGTTATTCTCCTTCATCCAGGCATTGCTAAACAGTATGGGAGAATACCAAATGCCACCTACCACAAAAGCGGAAATCGCGGCCACCAAAATAGCCAGCCAGTTGATTGAACTCATATCCATAAAAAAAATTTTAAGGGTTAAATAATTGCCTTCCCGAATCTATTATCAATTTTTGGAGTGATGAAATAAACCATATCAAAATGGGAAAATGGGCGATTAAGGGGGATAAAAGGTAAAATGAGGGGTTCAAAATCATCCTGGTGTTTATAAGCCTTTTATGGGATAGCGTCAACGATTTGGGAATGCTGATTCATTTTTATATCTGTTCTGATAAAGCTATAAGAAAGATCGGTGTTTTATTAAGTAACCTGCCCTATTATCCTATTCACGGATAAAAATTTCATTGTACATTGCAGCCTGTTTAAAAAGAATTATGGAATACAATAAAATCATCTCAGTAACAGGACTTCCGGGTCTGTTTGAATTAGTCAGCAGTAAAAACGATGGTGCATTGGTTAGATCTCTGGAAGACCAGACCACAAAATTTGTCGCCAGCAGGGTGCATAATTTTTCGCACCTGGAAAGTATTGAAGTGTATACCCATTCAGACAATGTAAACCTGGTTGAGGTTTTTCATGCCATGGGTAAGTCGGCAGAAAAAATGCCAGACGAAAAAGATGCCAATGCCGTCAAAAAATATTTCGAAAAAGTGTTTCCTGAAATAGACCTGGCAAGGGTATATAACAGCGATATGAAAAAAATGATCCGCTGGTTTGGTATACTGAAATCTAACAACATTGAAGTTAAACTGGCAGAACCCGAGCCCGAACCAGAAGAAACAATTGTAGCTGAAGTGGCTGCTGAAGAAAAGAAGGCTCCGGCTAAAGCAAAAAAAGAAGCTGAACCAAAAACCAAAAAAGCGGCTGCTGAAACACCTAAAAAAGATGCTGAGCCCAAGGCCAAAAAAGCAAGTACGCCAAAAAAGAAAAAAGAAGATTAATCATCTCTAATTCCATACATAATCCGGCAACAGAAACAGAACCACTCCGTTCATTTTCCGTTATCGGATTTTTAATTTCCTGACTATGAAGTATTCTGCAGACATCAAAAAAATTGAGCGTCATTTTCTCCCTGAGGACTTTCACATTACAGACTGGGCCACACTGGAACCTTTTTTCAAAGAGTTGTCAGAACGTCCGCTGGATTCGCCAAAAGCACTCGAAAAATGGATGAAGGACATCAGTGAACTGGAAGCAATAGTAAGCGAAGATGCATGCTGGCGGCAGGTTCGAATGACATGTGACACAGAAAATAAAACCCTGGAAGAGGCCTTCAACTATTTTTATATGGAGATTCAGCCTAAGATCCAGCCATATGGGGATCTACTGAATCGTAAATTGGTGAATTGTCCATATACAAATGAACTGGATCAGAAAAAATATTTTACTTACCTGCGGACTGTTAAAAAAAGTATTGAATTATTCCGTGAAGAAAATATTCCCATCCAGGCAGAACTAAGTGTATTACAACAACACTATGGCAGCATTGCCGGAAAAATGACTATTGAACAGGATGGTAAAGAATATACCCTGCAGCAGGCTGCAAAATTTTTGGAAAATCCAGACAGGAATATTCGTGAACAGGTTTATCGGAAAATTAATGAACGGCGGCTTCAGGATAAACAGCCCCTGCACGATCTATTTGGGCAACTGGTTCAAAAAAGACACCAGCTTGCATTAAATGCAGGATTTGCCAATTACCGCGATTACAAGTTCGCCGAAATGGGTCGCTTTGATTATACACCAGCCGATTGTTTCCAGTTTCACAAATCTGTTGCGGAACATGTGGTGCCCCTGGTAAATGAAATTTATACAACACATGGAAAAAAACTGGGGATCTCTCCTTTGCGTCCCTGGGATACGGAAGCAGAACCCGCAGGTATAGAACCTCTTCGCCCCTTTAAAGATGGAGATGACTTGCTGCAAAAAACGATCGCCTGTTTCAACAAACTGGACCCCTTTTTCGGCGATTGCCTCGTTAAAATGAATGAATTAAAACACCTCGACCTGGACAGTCGTAAAGGAAAAGCACCGGGGGGATATAATATGCCTTTATCCGAAAGCGGGGCCCCTTTTATTTTCATGAATGCGGCCGGGCAAATGTCTGATGTTACCACCATGGTTCATGAAGGCGGTCATGCCGTTCATTCCTTCCTGTCACATGCCCTGGAATTGAGTGCATTCAAAGAATATCCCACAGAAATGGCCGAAGTGGCCAGTATGGCCATGGAACTTTTCAGTATGGACCACTGGGAAATGTTTTTCGACAATGCAGAAGACCTTAAAAGAGCCAAAAGGCACCAGCTTGAACGGGTGATCACCATCTTTCCATGGATCGCTACAATAGACAGTTTTCAGCATTGGGTTTATGAAAATCCGGATCATACAAAGGAAGAAAGAACAGCGGAATGGTCCAGGATCCTTAAAGCCTACTCTTCTTCATCTATTGACTTTAGCGGCCTTGATGAATTCAGGGAAATCAGCTGGCAAAGACAGCTTCACCTGTTTGAAGTTCCATTCTATTATATCGAATATGGTATTGCCCAGCTGGGCGCTATTGGTATGTGGAAACAGTATAAGGAAAATCCAACCGCAGCCATTGAAAATTACACTAATGCGCTAAGTAAGGGTGGAACACTAACCCTGCCTGAACTATATAAAACTGCGGGATTATCTTTTGATTTTAGTTCCGGGAAGATTAAAGAACTGATGGACCTGGTAAGATCTGAATTGCAAAAACTTTCTTAAATACCACTATTAGGGTATATAGATTTTTTGTAATGGGTTAATAGTAACATTATATTTGTTCAACTAAAATATTATCGCTTGATATAAAAATGCTACTAATCAGAGCCTTAACTAAAGTCCCGGTGTTTCAACTCCGGGGCTTTCCTTTTGGGGGAAATCGAAAGTCGAAAAGGAAAAATCGAAAATCTTTGCGGTCTTAAAAACTTTGCGGTGAAGTGCATTTAAGCTTTGCAGTTCTTACAGATTCCATTCACTACCATATTGATCTGGTTAGCATGGTATCCTTCGGGCAGGTTTATGGTTGGTACATGTATTTCGTCCATACAGGTAATAGCTCCACAAATTTCACAAACAAAATGTATATGGTTATCATGATGATGGCCTTCTGCACAATCTTCTTTGCACAAAGCGTATTTAATAGAATTATCAGTAGTAGGAATTGTATGTATGATCCCCTTTTCCATAAAGGTCTGCAGTGTACGGTACACCGTTACCCTGTCGTACCGCTCAGACGTTTTTTCCTCCACATCATGATGTGCCAGGGCCGATCCGGCCTGGATAAAAATTTCCAGGATCTTGCGCCTGCTATCCGTTACGCTAAGCTGGCTTTTACGCAATAATTGTATAATCTGTTCTTCCACCATATGAGATTTAAAGGCGTAGCGATTATTTATCCTTAAGCAAAAGACGCGTATCAACTATCAACTGTTGTATTTCTTCCTGTTTCAATCCATCATAAATTCCCCTCACCTGCCCGTTTCGATCAACTAAAGCAAAAAACTGGGTATGGATAAACTGATCAGAAATATTCTTACTGCTGTTCTCCTGGTTATCCAGCAAATAACTTTCCCGTGCTGTTTTATATAAACTTTCCTTGGTGCCTGTAAGGAACCACCAGTTTTGAATGGATGCGCCCATAGAATCTGCATAGTGTTGCAACCTGGCTACAGAATCAGTTTCAGGATCAACCGTATGAGACAGGATCATAAAATCAGGTTCTTTCTTTAATTCCTCATAAACCGCCTTCATATTCTTGTTCATCTTAGGGCAAATTCCTTTACAGGTTGTAAAGAAATATTCTGCGATATATACCTTCCCGGACACATTCTTCCCTGATATCATCTGTCTATCCTGCCGCTGGAAGGTAAATGGCCGGACAGTACTTAAAACTGGCAGCTTTTCTTTGGCAAAATCGGTCGTTGCCATGAGGGCGATATAAAACCCCGCCAATAAAAAACCAAAGGTTCCAAGGTACAACCAAGCCTTTTTTGTCATAATGAATCAATCTGTTTACAAATTTACATAGCCTGAAGCAGTATAACTAAATTCTTAGCCAATTTTGCAACTTTGTTGCAAATGATATATCTTTGCCCCTCAATTTCAGGAATGTTCAGGATAAATTATGATGCTTTAGGAATTGCGGCTTCGGTTGCCTGTGCGATCCATTGTGCGGTTTTACCTTTGATTCTAACCAGCCTGCCTATTTTTGGAACGAATATTATCGACCATCGTGGGTTTGAATACATGATGATTTTACTGGCAATGGGAATTGGCTTTTATTCTCTTTGGCATGGATATAAAAAACACCACCATAGCCCGATGCCGGCAATGATTTTCAGCTTCGGAATCATCCTCCTTTTTTTAAAGCAGGTTTATCATGAGCAACAACTAATCTTTCTGGTACCTGCCGTGATGTCAATTGTTGCAGCTCACTTGTTGAACTACAGGCTTTGCCGAAAAGCAAATCATTGTCATGCCAACGACTGCAGCCATTAGTAATTTTCTTCCCTTCTTTTTACCCGAGGTATAAAATATTCCTTCCATTGTTTGTACAACTCAGAAAAAATTACTGTTTTCCGTATATCCTACCGTATTAATGAAACACTGCCTTTTTTGAAAAGTCGCTTTCCCTGGCCGTTGATCATATCCACCTGGTATACATAAACACCCGGAGGTTGCAATACCCCTCTTATAGTTCCATCCCAGCCTTTTTGAATATCCGAAGTACGGAAAATCAATTCCCCGAAACGATTATAAATATTGAAATT
>JAHEEX010000110.1:0-7316 GCA_024640465.1 Sphingobacteriales bacterium
TAACCTGCTGGCCATTGTTGAATCCGCAAAAACAGGGTTATATATCTCCTCTGATGGCGGAGAAAACTGGAAAGAACAAAGTGCTTCGCTCAATGTGGTATCAAGGCCCTTTTATTTCAGTACACTTGTGGTAGATCCAAAAGATCCGAAGCGTGTTTATCGTCCGGCTTATTCATTTGCATATTCTATCGATGGTGGCTATTCTTATGCAGAGTCTAGCGGAGAAGGAGGATGGGTACACAGTGATCACCATGCACTATGGATCAATCCAACTAATACCAACCAGCTTTTTCTTGGTACTGACGGTGGCGTATACATGAGCCTTGATAAAGGCGTCAGCTGGTCCTTCATGCAAAACCTGCCTGTCGGGCAATTTTATCATGTGGATTATGATATGAAGTCGCCATACAAAATTTATGGCGGCTTGCAGGATAATGGCAGTTGGATGGCACCTTCCGCAGCCCCTGGTGGTGTAGGTGTGGGCGACTGGAAAGCGATATATGGCGGCGATGGATTCTGGGTGGTACCAGATCCTACAGATCCAAATATTGTTTATGCAGAATCGCAGGGCGGAGATATCAATAGAATAGATACCCGTACCCTAAAAAGTTTCAGTGTGCGTCCGCAACCTGGCGCAGGTGATGGAAAACTAAGATGGAACTGGAACACGCCTATTGCTACCGGTAAAGCCAACCCGAAAAACCTGTATATAGGTGCGCAGTATTTATTTAAGTCGACAAACCAGGGCAGGGGCTGGACAAAAATTTCTCCCGACCTTACTACAAACGACAAGAAAAAACAAGAGCAGGAAAAGAGCGGTGGTTTAAGTGCGGATGTTACTTCTGCTGAGAACCATACCACCATCTTTACCATTTCGGAATCTCCGTTAGATGAGAACCTGATTTGGGTGGGAACAGATGATGGAAACATCCAGCTCACAACAGACGGCGGTAAAACATGGACAAATGTTTCCAGGAATATTGCCGCAGCAGGTATCCCGGCACAAACATGGGTAAGCAGTATCGAGCCTTCTCATTATGATAAGAATATTGTTTACGCCAGTTTCGATAACCATATGTATGGTGATCATAAAACCTATGTGGCTCGCTCTACAGATATGGGACAGACATGGAAATCTTTTACCAGTGCAGAATTCACCGGTTTCGCCCATAAGATAAGAGAAGACCTGGTTAATAAGGACCTGCTTTTCCTGGGTACTGAAATGGGGTTATTCTCCAGTATTGATGGAGGCGAGAACTGGTACCGGATGAAAAATAATATTCCCTGGTATGCCCTGGTGAGGGATATACAGATACACCCGGTTACCAATGATCTTATCCTGGCTACACACGGAAGGGGCATTATGATTGTAGACAATATAACGGCCATGCGTAAGCTAACTAAGGAAACACTGGATAAAGATGTTTACTTGTTTGATATCAAGCCGATGAATCTGACCATGGGAAATTTCGGCAGCAGTGGTTTCCCTGCCACCGGTGGATGGGTTGCCCCCAATCCAACGTCTATTCCGCCCATTGAGTATTACCTGAAAGACCGTGTATCATCCGGGAAAGTTGAACTGGAAATATATGATCCCAGTGGCAAACTGGTTCAAACCATACCAGGCTCCACCCGTAAAGGCGTTAATAAGATCAACTGGAACCAGCGGATGATGCCGCCAAAGACGGCTGTGAGCAGCACCAAGCGCGATTTTGGCGCCTTTATCGCACCACAGGTATTACCGGGAGAATATACGGCCAAACTGAAAGTGGCTGGAAAAGAATATACACAGCCACTGAAACTGGTACACGATGGTTCAGGCAACTATACGCTGGCCGACAGGGAGCTTCAGTTCAAAACATCCATGGAGTTATATAAAATGCATGAGGACCTGGGTAAAACGGTTGCAGATATTTCTTCCAGGCAAAAAGCGTTGAAAGACAATTTGGATAAAGTTAAGAATCCGAAGCTGAAAAAACAGATGCAGGAATATTATGATAAACTGGAAAACCTCAGGGCAGAACTGGTGCCAACAAAGCAGACATCCATATTTGCAGATGAAACCCGATTACGGGAAGATATAACCGAAGTTTATGCGGCCGTTGCTAATACCGAAGCGGCACCCAATAACCTGCAATTAGACAGGGTTAAATCTTTACGTGTAAAAGTGGATGAGGCCGGCCAGAAAAATGTGCAGTTGGCCAATCAGTATGAAGAAAAGATCAAGGCGGCGTTGGTGAAAGAAAATCTGCAGGGGACAAAGGGGGATAAGTAAATTAACCGCAAATTCATTAATGAACATGCTGCAGGGGGAGGATTTCCTCCCCCTGCAACTTAAGTAAAGCTCGAAACTCAGCCCCTCCAGAGGGGGACAATGCTTCTCCAAAACTTTTTTATAAAACTCAATGATCACTTTTAAAACTAAAGTACTTCGCGGTGAAGGGCTGTTATGTCCCCCTCCCTGGAGGGGGTAAACCGCGGAGGAGTTGTAGCATAAAGCTGCAGGGGGAGGACATCCTAACATCCTTCTTTACTTTTTTATCTTGTATAGTCTATCTTTTTCCTTCAACTCAATACAATTTTCGATTGTTTCTACAACCATTTTTAAATGATTTAATACATCATTGTCAGAAAAACGTAATACAGAAAATCCAATTCGCCTTAGATTTTCATCTTTTTTTCCATCATTTTTAATCGCATTTTCTGAATGATGTGTTATGCCATCAAGTTCAATAATTATCATCAATTCCTTACACATAAAGTCTGCTATATAATTCAAAACGGGTCTTTGTCTGTTAAAAGTATATCCCTTCATTTGGCCTGCACTCAAAACATATTTCCAAAGGCAGGATTCGGATTTGGTCATTGATTTTCTTAACCCGGAAGCATATTTTTTTAATGATTTGTTGTAATATCGATTTTTATGATTTTCATTTTTATTCATCGAATGAATTTCGATAATTGAAGATTTTTTTAAATGTTGAAAATCACAATATTTCATAAGGAAAATGCTTGTAGGACTTGTGAAAAAAACCTTGATTTGTTAAAAGAAGTCCTCCCCCTGAAACCTGAATGTGTGACAAGTTCGAAATTTACCCCCTCCAGAGGGGGACATGACTTCTCCAAAACTTTCCTTTAAATCTAAACGTTCGAAATTCACCACTCGCCTGCACTCCGTTTCTGTGGGCAGGCCCTCCAGTGGGGGGCATGACTTCTTAAAAACTTTCATCTAAAATTCAATTATCACATTTAATCGTATCGGTAAATAAAGAAAAATCCCCCACGAAACTTCGCGGGGGATTTTTAATATCAGTCATGTGGTGGTGTCATTTTCTTCTGTCCCGTCCGGATAGATAGGAGTTCTTTGGTGTATGACTGAGGTTGTGCAATGTTTCTTCGCAGGGATTGGATCTGGTAATGGTTTTACATAAGGCTGGACTGGCAGATCAGAGAAATTGGATAAAATCTGGTTTTAGGATTGGACAGGGATTTCAGTTGGATTGGATTTCGGTTTTCAAAGGCTGGATGATCTTTCAATGGATTGGATTCGGATGGTAGTTTTCAGGACAAAAACGTTGCATTAACAATACAAAGGTTGCCTTTCTTTAACACCTTTTTGCATTTATTCGATTGTTGGAAAAAATTCTTCGATTATTGGTATTAATTCTTCGATTTTTGGATTTTTTAAATTACCCAAATACCTTAGTCTATCCATATTTGAATTTCTGCAACTGGTCGTAAGCAGTGAGTTGCAATATTTTTTTATGTAATTCTTCAGGCCTGAAGGGTTTTGGTATGAAGTCGGTAAAGCCCTTGTGTAAAAGGTCTGCATACATATCTTCATAAACTGCTGCGGTAAAGGCTACAATGGGGATATCCGCATTTAATTTTCTAATGGCAGCCACAGCTTGCGCGCCATCCATTTCCGGCATCTCAAGGTCTATGAGCAACAGGTCGTATTCATTTTTTTCAAAAAGCTCAACAGCAATCCTTCCATTAACCGCCTCATCCACAGACACGTTCCATTTTTGGAGAAAGCGTTTGGCTACGATCATATTGATGGGGTTATCCTCAGCAATAAGAATACGCACCCCTGCCAGGTTGATAAGATCTTTCAGCTTTTCTTCATTCACATATGCTTTCTGAACTTTATCCACTTTCATTTCGATCATGAAGTAAAATTCACTTCCTTTAGACGGCTCACTTTGAACTTTGAGTTCACCCCCCATTTTCTCAACAATATGTTTGCTGATTGCCAGACCAAGGCCAGTACCACCATACTTCCTGGTTGTTTCAGTATCTGCCTGGGTAAAGCTTTCAAATATCTGCCTGATCTTGGCCGGAGCAATTCCAATGCCGGTGTCACGTACAGAAAAATATACGACCAATGACTGGGTTTTATTTATTTCAATCCTGGCGGTAAGAACTATACTTCCTGATTCCGTGAATTTCTTTGCGTTTGACAACAGGTTATTTAATACCTGGTTCAACCTCATTTCATCACAAATGATATTGGTATCCAGTGCTTCATCGATTTCTAATTTAAACTGAACCTGGTTATTGTTAGTGCTGTTTACAAATGGATTGATTGATTTCTGCAAGAAGTGTTTCAGGTTAAATGAATTGTTCTCCATCTCCATTTTACCAGCTTCGAGTTTACTGAAATCAAGGATATCATTCACCAGTTGCAGCATATGTTCTGAGGAATATTTTAAAACATCCAGGTATGGTCTTTGTGTTTCCAGGTATTCTTCCTGCAATAAGATATTGGATGTTCCAATGATTCCGTTCAATGGGGTTCTAAGCTCATGGCTCATATTACTAAGGAACCTGGATTTTACCATAGCGGCTTTCTCTGCCCTTTCTTTTGCTTTTATGATTTCAAATTCCGCGACCTTAATCTCTGTGATATCCAGGATACTGATTTTACAATACAGATCATTGAGGTGATGGAAAGGAACAATATTGACGTACGCAAAAAACAACACTTCATTCTGTCTCACAAAATCCATATTTCCATACCAGGGCGAATTTTTGGTAAAACGATTATTGCTGAAGCCAACTATATATTCTTCCACCTGGTTGCCCAGTATTTCATGTACAGGCGTAAGGATAATTTGATTTTTTTCTGTGAAACCAAAAACTTCCAAAGATCTTTTATTACAATCCGTAATTCTACCGGTGGACGCATTTACTATAAAAACGGCATCCAATGAGGTGTCGTAAATAGTGTCCGACAGTTTTTTCTCTTCCAGTATCTTTTCTTCGTGATTTTCCAGCGTTTTTAAAATAAGGTAGGCAAATACGGATGTAAGTAGCAGGGCAAGCGACAGGTTGGTACTAAATAGCCCACTATACAAGTCCTGCGGAATTTTTTGCAGGTTGTTCTGGTAAGGCGCCAGGATAAATATCATGGCAGTGGTGAGCAGGGTAATTACACTGGTCAGGATAACTTCCTGGTAATTTTTTTTAATATCAATCACAAATATCAACGCCAGCAATAACGGGAAGAAAAGAAGATACTGTCCGGAACGCAAACCTTCCACGTAGCTAATGGTAAATAAATACAGGTTTATGGTAACGATCCCCACTTTTTTGGACAACTGCAGGTTTCCGTCCTTGTTCATGAAATAGGCAACAGCGAATAACAATGCCCCGCCCAGGTTCACTACTGCACTGAAATAAAGCTGGTTAAGGAAGTTGAACAGTAAACTTATCAGGATTACACCCAGGGCAAAAGAAAGAAAAAGGTTAAGCCGGAGGATGTTTTTTTGGAGTTCCCGCGGGGTGGAAGCTACGATGCCATTCTCTAAAATACTTTGCGGAATGGATACTATTTTCTCTAAGATATTCGTTTTCATAGCCTGAGGCCTTGGTTTTCAAGAGGAAAAGGATATTTAACCCGCAAGGTAAACGTTGGCATAACCTTAAAATTGTGATTTATGTACGAGGAAGAAAAAGATAATCACTATGTATTCTCTGAACATTTCGACCGTCAATTCCTGGAAGAATTATATGCCGGTGATACTGAATCCGCAGCTGAAGTTTTTCAGGCTTCGCTTGTACAAATTGTTGAAGAGATGAAACTGGCTGATGAAAAAGTTGCTGAGGGTGATATCGCGGGGGTGAGGAAGATCTATCACAAGATCAAACCATTATTTGGTTATATGGGTCTTTTGTCTGTGCAGGATTTCGTACAGCATTTTGAAGACCAGTGCAGGGATTCGGTACTGATGTCTGATGTACAGATCGCATATGATAATATCAAAGAAATTATCCGTGGGGCATTAAGCCTTGCGAGGGAAGAACAACTTAAACTTAATGAATATAATAACCGGCGAGCATGAAATACTCCAGTATCATCGTTGAAGACCTTCAGGCAGCTGCAGACTTTTTAGTAAAATTCTGTGAAAAAAGCGGCATAATTAATGTTCAGGCCCATTTTTTAAATGCGGAGGATGCGTTGGTTTATCTTTCCGAAAACCTGGTAGACCTGATATTCCTTGACGTGGAAATGCCCGGGGCATCCGGGTTTGACCTGATGGACCAATTGGTATATACGCCCCAGGTAATCCTTACCACATCAAAGACAGAATATGCATATGATGCCTTTCAGTATAACGTTACAGACTACCTGAAGAAACCTTTCACTTACCAGCGCTTCCTGGAATCCATTCAGAAAGTGGAGAAAAAGAAAGCGGAAGATGATTCAACAGCTGAGAATGACCACATATTTATTAAGGCCGACGGAAAACTTGTGAGACTGCAAAATGATGACATTTTGTATATTGAAAGTATGGGTGACTATGTTAAGTTCATCACCGCAGACAAAAAATATATTACGCACAATACCATTAAAAACCTGGAAACCAAAGTGGACGGACTTCGTTTTATGAAAGTACACCGTTCCTATATCGTTAATCTTTCCCGTATTGATGATATCCAGGAAAACATGCTTTATATTAAAGGTGCTGTAATCCCCATCAGCAAAGCCCATAAATCCAGGGTGATGCAGAAGATCAATGTGATCTGATCATGCAGTTTTAATATTGCTTTTTTACATTCTACTCATCGAAGGATTCCGTCCAAAAATCGAAGTATTCCCGCCAGTCATCGAATAAATTTACTTTAGTCGATTTTGCTTTACATCTTTGTACTGTTTGATTGATGATTGTTTAACCCTAAACCCCAATTATCAACCCTCTGTCCCAAGCAGAAATTGATCTGGCCCTTTTTTGATTCGTACCCTGAAAACGGTCAGTTTCAACCACAAAAATTGAGAACAACCTCTCAAGACTTTTATCCCTCCGTCAAAA
>JAHEEX010000110.1:7416-11736 GCA_024640465.1 Sphingobacteriales bacterium
TCAACCCTCTGTCCCAAGCAGAAATTGATCTGGCCCTTTTTTGATTCGTACCCTGAAAACGGTCAGTTTCAACCACAAAAATTGAGAACAACCTCTCAAGACTTTTATCCCTCCGTCAAAAAACGGAGGGATTTTTTTTAATCTTCGTGTCATTGCGGTTGACTGTATTTGTATTTTTTGTTTAACGATGAAAAACACCCAAAAATCGAAAGGTTTAATGCATTGGTCGAATTGATTTCACTTAAGCGAAAACATTAACAATCTTTGTATTGTCAATGACACAATCACAATCCAGATCCCTTAAAAAGCCCGAAACCTAAAACATCCTGATCCAAATCTTTGAAAAGACCTAACCCTGAAAAAACCCACCGAAATCCAACATCACTGAAAAGACCTAAACCTTAAACACCATCCTGATCCAAACCTTTGAAAAAGACCCGACCTTGAAACACCAACCAAATCCAAACCATTGAAAATCGTACCCCTTTAGAACACCCAACCCGATCCAATCCCATTGAAGAAAGCGCAACCTCAGTCACCAAAGCAAAGCACTTAACCATCCGAACGGCATTAAGACTTTATAGTTAAAAGATTCACAACCCCAGACTGATTAAAGATCCTTCCAGCAACTGCCGGAGGGATTTTTTTTAATGCTTTGTTCTACGATGTTTGAATTTCCATTTTCCTTCGTATTTTCCCGAACCAATTAACAGATTATGAGAAAACTTATCTTTTTCCTGGCATTTGCCGGGTTTGCTTTTTTATCCAGTGCACAGCAGAAAAAAAATACCTCTGTTCCTCAAAAACAATCACCGGACGCAGATTCTGTATTGTTTTCTAAAGTTAAATACAGATTGCTCGGGCCATGGCGCGGCGGAAGGAGTGGAGCAGTAACGGGAAGTTTTAAAAATCGGAATACTTTTTACTTTGGTTCAACAGGCGGTGGAGTCTGGAAATCGAGTGATGGCGGAAATAACTGGAAAAATATCTCAGACAAATATTTTGGCAGTACCATTGGTGCAGTTGGTTTGGCGCCATCTGATGAAAATATCATTTATGTGGGTGAAGGCGAAAATACCATGCGTGGAAACGTCAGCGAAGGCCTTGGGGGTATTTGGCGCAGCGAAGACGGTGGTAAGAGCTGGAAAAATGTTGGGCTGAAAGATGGCCGTCACATCGTGCGGCTCATTGTTCACCCACGCAATCCGGATATCGTTTGGGCTGCGGTTGTGGGGCATCTTTTTGGACCCAATGAGGAACGGGGAGTGTATAAAACAACTGATGGCGGTAAGACCTGGAAAAGGACGCTGTTTGTCAACAATCAAACAGGGGCAAGCGACCTTGTGATGGAGCCCGGGAATCCCAATGTTTTTTATGCAGGCACCTGGCGGGTGATCAGAACGCCTTACAGCCTCGAAAGCGGCGGTGATGGAAGCGGTATCTGGAAAAGTACGGATGGTGGTGTTACCTGGACATCATTAACACAAAAGAAAGGCCTTCCTAAGGGAGTTTGGGGTATTACCGGTATTGCTGTTGCTCAATCCAACACAGATAAAGTATATGCCATCATTGAAAACGCCAAAGGCGGTTTGTTTATGAGTGCGGATGGCGGAGAAACCTGGAACCTGCAAAGCGATGATAATAATATTCGTCAGCGTGCATGGTATTATACAAAAGTGTTTGTAGATCCCAAAAATGAAAATACGGTTTATTGCCCTAACGTCAATTTCATGAGAAGCCGCGATGGTGGTAAAACATTTCAAAGTATACGCACACCGCATGGAGATCATCATGACCTATGGATCGATCCGGAAGATGGGAACAGGATGATCGTGGCTGATGATGGCGGCGCACAAGTGAGCTTTGACGGCGGCAATAACTGGAGCACATACCTCAATCAACCAACATCCCAGATATACCGGGTATCTACTGATAATTCATTTCCCTATCGAATCCTGGGTGCTCAACAGGATAACTCTACAGTCCGTATCAAATCATCAACATATGGGACTGCTGTAACTGAAGACGACTGGGAGCCAACAGCAGGTAGTGAAAGCGGTTATGTTGTTGCTGATCCAACTAATCCGGATATTGTATATGGCGGTAACTATGGCGGATACTTGTCGAGACTTGATCATCGTACGGGTGAAAACAGGGCCATATCTGTTTGGCCTGATAATCCCATGGGAGCTGGTGCAGATGTACTCAAATTTCGCTTCCAGTGGAACTTCCCGATCTTCTTTTCGCCACATAATCCCAAACGATTATACTGTGCCGGTAATGCATTATTTGTAACAGAAAATGAAGGTGCAAGCTGGGAACAAATTTCCGGCGACCTTACCACTAATGATAAAAGCAAACAGGCTTCCAGTGGCGGTCCAATTACGAAAGACAATACGTCTGTTGAATATTACTGCACCATCTTCACAGCAGCTGAAAGTCCTTTGGAAAAGGATCTCTTATGGACAGGCAGCGATGATGGATTGGTACATATCAGTCGCAACGGTGGAAAGAACTGGGATAATGTAACACCAGCCGGTAGTCCAAAATGGATGATGTGGAATGCCATTGAAGTAGATCCTTTTAAAAAAGGTGCAGCATACCTTACGGGTACCCGTTATAAGAGTGATGACTTTGCGCCATACATTTATAAGACCGAGGATTATGGTAAAACATGGAAACTGATCACCAGCGGGATCAACAATATGCACTTTACTCGGGTGATGCGTGCAGATCATAAAGTTCCGGGCCTTTTATATGCGGGTACGGAATACGGCATGTATATCAGTTATAATGATGGCTTAAACTGGAAGCCATTCCAACTCAATTTGCCGATTGTTCCCATCACAGATCTGACCATTAAAAATAATGACCTGATCGTGGCCACACAGGGAAGGGCTTTCTGGGTAATTGATGACCTGAGTATGGTTCAGCAGGCGAAAACAGATGTCACTGGCAGAAACCTGCATGTTTATGATGTGAATCCATCTTACAGAATCGTTGGAAGCCCATTTGCTTCATTTATGTCAAGGCCGGTTAATGCCGGGGCAAATCCGGCACGTGGCGCCGTTATTAATTTTTATGCCGGAAAGGTTACTGATACAACTAAAGGCGCAGTTACCATCCTGGATAAAAATAGAAATCTTATTAAAACTTTCAGTACAGAAAGTAAAGACAATAAATTGGATATTTCACAAGGCATGAATCAGTTCAACTGGAACCTGTTATATCCGGAAGCTGAGAAAGCAGATGGTATGATTTTGTGGACTGGCACTCCTGCAGGCATCACTGCACCACCGGGTAATTATTTTGCCAGGGTGAAAGTTGGAAATGATTCTGCAGAGGTTCCATTTACGATTGTTGCAGATCCAAATTATCCAATCTCACAACAGGATTATGATGCCCAGTTTGCATTTTTACAGCAGGTACAAGGAAAATTCAACGAGGTTCAAAAAGGTGTGAAAGACATCAGAAGTACCCGTACACAGATCAATGATTTCGTTGCAAAGCAGGGTAAGGATTGCCCTAAAGATGTAAAACAAATGGCCGACTCTATCAACAAACAATTAACGGCCATTGAAGAAAAACTGCACCAGACAAAAGCCAAGAGCGGACAGGATGTACTGAATTATCCTATACGCTTAAACGATAAACTGGGTGGTGTTTTTGATATGGCCAATAGTGGGAACATGGCTCCCAGTAAGCAGTCGAAAGAAGTGTATGCAGATCTTGCAGCTCAGGCTGATATTGAGCTGGCGAAGCTCAAAACCATTATGAATCAGGATATTCCGAAGTTCAATCAACTGGTCAGGGATAAATCACTACCGGTTATCAGCGTAAAAAAAGATTAGGCAAAAGTATAATTACGATATAGAAATTTATTTTCTGGCACAGTTTTGAAGGCGGTTAGGGTATCCCTATCCGCCTTCACTTTTTAAATCCATTGTTATGAAAAAAATTTATGCTACCAACTTTGGAATTTGCCTGGCGATGATCCTTACTTTTTATGCAGTGTTCTTCTGGATCACAAAATATTTTGCTTCCTGAAGAATAAGATGAGATCCCTCCTTCGTCAGGGATGACAGGGTGGTGTTTGACGAATAGCAACTTTCATTGATTGTAAATGACATTTTACGTAAAACTTATTTTACTCAGCCTTTCCGTTATTATTCACCCTCTCTTCAGTCATCCATCTTCGCCGGGATTGTATATGTCAACTAATTCGGTAACAGATTTTTAAATTCTACAGGTATATTATTTATACCCTGGTGATGTCGTTCATGATTATAGTAATACAGGTAGTGTAACAATTCTTTCTTC
>JAHEEX010000014.1 GCA_024640465.1 Sphingobacteriales bacterium
CATCACCATGTGGATGGTATTGCATGGTCTGACCAATGATATTGGCCGCCTTATTCAGCCTGCCATCATCCATTTCTTTCATGGCATGAAGGATCCTTCGCTGTACAGGCTTAAGTCCATCTTCAATGGCAGGCACTGCCCTTTCCAGGATCACGTAAGATGCATAATCCAGGAACCAGGTTTTATACTGACCATGTATACCGGAATCAATACCGGTTACTTCATTCAATTTTTGCTTTGGGGTACTCATGAATCCACTCTTTTATGTTGACTATTCCTGATCTGCTGATGCCGTTACGGCCGACCTGGATTTCAATTCAAAATCACGCATCGCTTTTAATTCTCCCTGCACATCAAATTCTCCATGTGCCGCGAGTTGTTTCAGCCTCCATAACAGGTATGCGTCTCCGGTAGTCTGCTTGTTTTTATGTAAAAACTGGGTTATGATCTTTGAACCTTTCTGCCAGTCGGAGCCAACAAATTTTTTCAGGTCAGCATCATAAAAATCATAATCATACTGGGCCAGTTTTTTCCCGCCTTCAAGTATCCTTACACCTTTTTGTTCCTGGCATATCTTTGTCCACTCGTCCGGATCTACTTCAAACTCACTCAGGGTAATTGGCCTTGCGAGTTTTTTTGCTTTGAGAAATTCCTTTGGTGGAATCTGGCTAAGCCAGTCGGGATAAAAAATATGGCCCTTTTCATTAATGAATGGAAGGTTGTTCAGGTATAAAATAAATACCCGGCCCTGCAGGTCTTTCAACTGGCTCATCAGCCAAAAATATCCGCTGACATCATGTTTATTTTGTGCGGCCCATATCCAGATGATCTCATCCTGATTATCCTTCATGCGCTGAAGGAGGCCTTCCACAACAAGGGGATCATTTACTTTCCGCTCGTCTGTAAGAATGGCAAATTCACTATTGGACAAAATCTCTTTCCACCAGTTAAACCTGGTTTCAATTCCTTCGGAGGAATAAATATCCCCTAAAGGGCCAACAGCATAATCATCTCTTATCAACATAACATCTCCCTGCAGGCTCTCGTCCAGTTCAATGGCTTGCTGAAGAACTGCAACATCAGGTTCATTAAAAACAATATGAATCATATAATTAATAATTTTTAACCACAAAGTATTAAGTACGCAAAGAACTATTCTTTGCCATGGTTCGTGTCCTCACGAACCATCATCATTTACATTTCGTTTTCCGGTTCGTGAAGACACGAACCGGGGCTTCTGAATTAGAAAATCGTCAACCGTCAACTGTTAACCGTCAACCGATTCTTCCTCCACCACATCCATTTCAATCTTGAGATTTGATACAATGAAATCCTGGCGCTCGGGTGTATTCTTTCCCATATAATACTCCAGGAGGTATTGAATATGCGTGTGTTGTTCCAGGAACACAGGTTGCTTTCTGATATCTGCACCAATGAATTTTCCAAATTCATCCGGAGAAATTTCCCCCAAACCTTTAAAACGGGTTATTTCCGATTTGGCCCCGAGTTTACGAATGGCATTTTTCTTTTCCTGCTCACTGTAACAGTAAATGGTTTCCTGCTTGGTACGAACCCTGAATAAAGGTGTATCCAGGATAAAAACATGACCATCCCTGATCAGGTCAGGAAAGAACTGCAGAAAGAAGGTCATCAGCAAAAGCCGGATATGCATGCCATCCACATCAGCATCGGTAGCAATGATAATATTGCTATAACGAAGGCCCTCATTTCCCTCTTCAATATTCAGGGCATGTTGCAGCAGATTGAATTCTTCATTCTCGTACACAATTTTCTTGGTCAGTCCAAAGCAGTTTAAGGGCTTTCCCCTCAGGCTAAAAACAGCCTGGGTTTCCACATCACGGGATTTTGTGATGGATCCGCTGGCAGAATCACCTTCCGTAATGAAGATGGTGCTTTGCAATTGTTTGGCGATAAATTCTTCTTTCCCTTTTGTTGGGGGATCGTCATTTAAATGAATCCGGCAATCCCTTAATTTTTTATTATGCAGGTTTGCTTTTTTCGCCCGCTCATTGGCCAGTTTTTTTATGCCGGCCAATTCTTTTCTCTCCCTTTCGCTTTGTTCAATCCTTTTTTTCAGCGCTTCCGCAACTGCGGTATTCTTGTGCAGGTAATTGTCCAGTTCTTTACCCAGGAAATCTGCCATGAAATTTTTCATGCTCGGCCCACCTTCGTACACAACCTGGGAACCCAGTTTTGTTTTGGTCTGGGATTCAAAGACCGGTTCCTGAACACGAACAGAAATTGCGGCTACAATACTCTGGCGGATATCGCTGGTATCATAATCTTTTTTATAGAATTCCCGGATGGTCTTTACAAAAGCCTCGCGGAAAGCCACCACATGTGTACCTCCCTGGGTGGTATACTGACCGTTTACAAAACTGTAGAGGTCCTCACCATATTCATTGTTATGGGTAAAGGCGATTTCTACGTCCTCTCCTTTTAAGTGAATGATGGGATATCGGATCTCATCCTCATTTGTTTTGCGCTGGAGGAGGTCCATCAGCCCATTCTTGCTAACAAACTTCTTACCGTTATAGTTAATGATGAGGCCGGCGTTCAGGTAACAATAATTCCAGAGCTGGTTTTCCAGGTAATCCGGAATGAAATGAAAATTGCGGAAGACTGATTCGTCGGGGATAAAACTAACCAGGGTTCCATTTGACTCACCGGTCTTTGCTTCTTTATGCTCTTTTACCAGGACTCCTTTCTCGAATTCGGCGGTCTTTTCTTTTCCTTCCCTGAATGCGGTAACCTTAAAATATTCGCTCAGTGCATTCACTGCTTTTGTACCCACCCCATTCAATCCAACACTCTTCTGGAATACCTTACTATCATATTTTGCCCCTGTATTGATCTTACTCACCACATCTACCACTTTTCCGAGGGGAATACCACGGCCATAATCCCTGATAGATACAGTTCTGCCTTCAATATTGAGCTCAATCTGTTTGCCATACCCCATGGTATGTTCATCGATACAGTTATCCATTACTTCTTTGAGCAATACATAGATTCCGTCATCAGCACTACTGCCATCTCCGAGTTTACCGATATACATTCCCGGCCTCAGGCGGATATGTTCGCGCCAGTCGAGGCTTTTAATGGATGCTTCGTTGTATTCAAAAAGGGTGGATTCTTTTTCTTTTGCCATATGGTTTGATAAGTTTTACAGCCAGCTTCCGGCTCATCAGAAAACATACGATTCGAGTGCAAAGCTAAGATATTTAGCAATTCCACAAGCCCGCAAATATAGGTAAAGCAAGAAGTTTTTATCTTCTCCGGTTATCAACGACATGTGAATAAACTTTTATTCCTTTGACTGATGCAACCAGGATGAACAATCGCATAATATTCCATCATAAATTATTCTAAGCTTCTTTCATCAGTAGGAATGCAGTTTTTCTCTATTTTGAAATATAGAAACCTGACAATTTTTTTAGCAATTTACTAATTCATATTATATTATTTTGTTATGTAATAAAGCTAACTCCACTATTATATATATTTAATTACAAGTATATGTATATGATTTACTGTGCTTTATAAAATATATTGTTGTTTCCCGATTAATTAACGAAATGGTTCTGGAGATTTTCCATTGAAATTGTACATTGCATACAGATAACTTACTCCCCTAACCAATTTACCTATGAAAACAAACATCCAATCAGCCAAACTGCACAGCCCATTAAATTCTGGTTAGCCCATTACCAATTCCTTTTTTAGTTGACTGTTTTATTACTTTAAAACTGGTAGAATATGTATGCATATGAATTGTTGGAGAGCGGTTGTCATTACCTTATCCAGGAGAAAGAGAACGACCCTATTAGTCTAATTAAGATAAACATGGCGAGTGACCATTGTGTGTATGTTTCCTTTTTTGGTATGGAGGAAGAAATTAAGTGGAAGAGAAAATCTGACCTTATTTTTGATATTATAGAATTACTCAGTGATGATGCTGTGAAGGCCTGGGAATCAAGCTATAATAATAATGCTTTTAATTACGAAGAAGACGAGGAATAACAATTACTACAAAGAACCCATTTTCTGCTGTTTTTACTGCTTACAAAGGATTTAACAAAAGGCACACAAATTTTTCATCGAAATTTACGTTTCCCTATTGTAGACTACAATGGAGCAACAAAACCACAAATCTGTTTTTGCGGAGAACTTTATACTTCACGCAGTAGGATTATTAACCGTGATCCCGCTTGCCCCGTTGATCAACCGGATCATACCTCCGGTAATGATCGGTGAGTTTAATGCAGACCTTATCCTGGCCATTCTTTTGTCATATGCTTTTGTACGTTTTATCCTATGGATATTCAAGCCCCTCATCATCCCCGCATTTGTAATGGTTTGCCTGATCATGATATTCAATACTTTTAACAGCACCTATAACCTTAAAAGTATGGTGAATGATTACCGTAACATGGTGCAGCAAAACTGGAAAAATAAAGACAAAAAACAGAAAGAACTGTATCTCGTAAAATCTTCCTTATTTGATACAGATGTGGAAATGGCGGTTAAGGGGCTCAAAGCAAAAATTGACCTGAAGGATTCCATAGTCAGAAATTTTGCCGTCACCCATTCTCTCGATTACTTTGATGATCATTATCACAAGTACGGTTATTATGTTCGTTTTCTTTCCCTCTTTAAATATATAAATGCCAATTTCAAATATGTAGCTGATGCACAGCGGGATGAATATTATGCAACAGCACGGGAAACCATTCAATCCAGGATGGGAGGAGATTGCGATGATCACACCATATTGATGATATCTGCCATGCGCTATATTGGCGCCCGCTGCAGGATGGTTTTGTCAACAGACCATGTTTATCCGGAACTACACTGTGGTGATAAAAAAAGCTTTCTGAAAATCCAGACAGCTATTACGGAACTCTTTGCCGACCAGCCTTTCACCGGTTTATATTACCGCGAAGAAAACGGGGAATACTGGATCAACCTCGACTATTCTGCCCGTCATCCAGGCGGGCCATATGTAAATAACAAGGCATACGCCGTGGTTGAATTCTAATTCAATAACTCTTCGCTGTTTAATTTGTTTGTTCATTAAAAAAAATGAACAAAAAGAATGAAAACCTTAACTTTCCCCTGAAAAAATTTTATAGATGAAAAATTTCATTTTTTCTGTTGGGGTTTTATGGGGATTGATCAGTTTATTGATACCCTCAAATTTTAACAGACTTTCTGATGAATCAACTATACAGCAATATCTCGCAAAAAAGAAAGCGTTTACTATAACTTGTACTCCGGACAGAAATGATCCTGATTTTTTACCAGCAGATGCATCTTCCATGGTACCGCTGCCCGGTTGGGGAAATTATGACTGGAAGATCAAGTCTATATCAGACAGTGCCAAATTCTATTTCAGTCAGGGTATTAATATGTATTACAGTTTCCACATTATAGAATCCCTGGCTTCTTTCAAAAAAGCATCCATGCTTGACCCAGAGGCACCAATGCCATATTGGGGAATAGCATTGGCATATGGGCCCAACATTAATGATGTTACCTATACGGCAACACCCAAAGCATTGGATGCCATTAAAAAAGCCGAAACACTTTCAGCCGGAGCGAACTCTTTTGAAAAGGGATTAATTACGGCTATGCTTCTCCGGTATTCTGCCGACACCAGCAAAAAAAGAATTGACCTTGATGGGGCCTATGCACAGTCTATGAAAGAGCTATATGCAAGGAATCACCGAAACCCTGATGCAGGTGCATTATATGCCGATGCATTGATGTTACTCCACCCCTGGGATTTATATGATCAGCAACAAAAACCCAAACCATGGACTCCGGAATTAGTGAATGTTTTAGAAACTGTTCTTTCACTTTCACCAAACCATCCGGCTGCCAATCATTACTATATTCATGCCGTTGAAGCGTCTTCAAACCCGGGCAGGGCATTACCCAGTGCTGGTAAACTCGGAAATCTTTTGCCCAGTGTTTCACATATGGTACACATGCCTTCTCACATTTATATTCGCACCGGCATGTACGAGAAAGGAAATGAAGTAAATAAAAAAGCTATAGAAGGATATAATCAATACAATGCCCTTTTCCCATCAGTAGAGAACGGTGCTTTCCTCTACCTCTTTCATAACCTCCATATGCAGGCTACATGTGCCATCATGAATGGCCGTTTCCCCGAAGCCCAGTCACTGTCCATGAAACTGAAAGAAAATATTCCCTATGACTTTTTAAGCATCCCTCCTCCGGATGCGGAATACCTTCAATACATGTATGCAACAGAATTATTCAGTTATATACGTTATGGCAAATGGGATAAGATCCTGGCATTACCGGAAATTCCAGACAGTATAGCTTATGCAAAGATCCTGTTTGAATATGGCAGGGGGATTGCTTATGCAAGACTTGGCAGAACTAAAGATGCGGAAACGTCACTGCAGAAATTGAATCAGGTTTTGGAGGGCAATGAACGGTTGAAAATAAAGATGGGTGCTTTCAATACGGCCTATGCCGGTGGTGAAATTGCCCGTGCCATGCTTAGTGGCATCATTGCGGAAGAGAAAAATAACCTGGATGAAGCCATTCGCTGGCTTTCGGAGGCTGTTAAACTGGAAGACCAACTAATATACAATGAACCCAGGGACTGGTTGCTACCAACACGGCAGTTCCTGGCTGCAGTATATTTGAAAGCAGGCAGGTTGAAAGAGGCTGAAACAATGCTCCGGGAAGATCTCAGGATCAACCCGGATAACGGTTGGGCGCTGATTGGTTTATGGATTACCCTGAATAAAAAGGGCAGTAAAAAAGAAGCAGTCACTATTAAAAAAGCCCTTGAATCGTTAGGAAACCAGAAAGATTTCAATAAAAACAGCCCTGTTTTTTAAAAAAGCTGCTTTCATTGCAAATAATTTTCGATATTTGACCCGAAAATAACCCCTTATGGACAAAAGGATATCAACCCTCATATTCATTTATGTTATCTATTTGATCATAGCATTATCTATGCTTTTCTTTGTACCTGCTCAGAAAGTGTTGACAGGTCTTTTTTTCAGCTTTACCGGAATACTTCTTTTCTTTACGTTTTTCTCCCTTTGGTTATTACACCGCAAGGACTAAACGAACCAAAACTAACTGTAACAAAAAACCCTTTCGATTGAAAGGGTTTTTTATTCATAAAATCAGTGCAAATGAAGACGACGTCTAAGCATCATAGAACCAGTTTCCAACCATCGCGATATTCGCGTTTTACAAACTGATTGGCTTCATCAAAATTGGTAATCTTCATATTCTTTGCATCCCATAAAAGTTTCTTACGACCCAGGTATTTATCATCCCAGCCTTTAAGGTTAGGGTTTTTGATCATGTAACTCCTAAGTGCCAGGTTTCCGATAAGGATACTTTCCGTAAATGGTCCGGCAAATTCAAACGGAGAACTGGTCTTTCCTTTACCATACCCTTCCAAACAGGCATTAACCCATTGAACATAGTGCCCTTCCGGAACACGGGCAATGGTTTCCGCAGGAAGATTGGTTGTTGTCATCAGTTTTGTTGGCAATAACCTTGGATTAGCGCCATAGCAGTCTGCGAGCAACTTCCCTTTGCTGCCTTCAAATAATACTCCCCCATCCCAGTTACCAAAGGCTTCGCCAGGAAGTAGTTCATCCGGACGCTGTGGCAACAATCCGCCATCATACCAGGATACTTTAATATTCCCTTTATTGTCTTTTCGAGGGTAGGTTAAATGAATGATGGAAGATGGAGGACAACTGTCGAGGTTTTGGGTATCGTTCCACATTTCCCTCCAAATGGTTGCCACACTGCATTCCACATCTGTTGGAAAATCTATTGGCAAACAACGGAAAACCGGGTCCATGATATGACAGGCCATATCACCCAGTGATCCCGTACCAAATGCCCACCATCCACGCCAGTTGAAAGGCAGGTAAGCCGGATTATAATCAATCATTTTAGCCGGCCCTATCCATAGATCCCAATTCAATTCTGTTGGCACTTCATGATTACCGGATGGTGTTGGAAGTCCTTGTGGCCATACCGGCCTGTTGGTCCAGCATTGAACAGAATGCACATCGCCTATCATGCCACTATTGATTAATTCCTGGGTACGCCGTACTCCATCGCCTGATCCGCCCTGGTTACCCATCTGTGTAACCACTTTATATTTTTTTGCGGCTTCCGTTAAGATTCGGGCCTCATAAATATCATGTGTCATGGGTTTTTGCAAATAGACATGCTTGCCTAATTGCATGGCTGCCAAAGCAGCCACTGCATGTGTATTATCCGGTGTGGAAACAGACACTGCATCTATATTGCCCTTTTCTTTTTCCAGCATCTCCCTGAAATCCTGGTAGAGTTTTGCTTTGGGAAAGCGTTTCACAGATCCCTTTGCCTGCCTTGCATCTACATCAGCAAAACATACAATATTGGCTTTGGGACTTTTAGAGAATTCTTCGAGATCGCTCCCCCCTTTTCCGCCAGCACCAACACCTGCTATGTTGAGTTTATCACTTGGGGCAAGATATCCTTTGCCCAAAACATGACGGGGTACGATGGTAAAAGCTGCCAGGCTTAAGGAAGCATCCCGGATAAACTGGCGGCGCTGATAATTTTTCTTGTTTTTTTGTTTTGACATAGCCTTACGTTGATGGTTAAGCGCTGTTTTACAGCATATTGATCAATCAAATTTTACGCACTCTTTAAGTTCTTTTTCTGTATATGCCAGATTATATTGAGCCAGGACATCATCCGGTACACCGTTCCATTGATTCGGGCTGTTTCCTACATAGCCAATATCCTTCCCACCCATTTGTGAAGTGTAGAATCCGGTTGCCGTTAGATTTCGCATCAGGTTAAAAAATGCTACCCCCTGCGCCATTTCCGGTTTGGCTTTTTTAGGATAAGCGATCTCATCCACCAATGAAATTTGCTGATCGGCACTGCAATCCTTGAATGCTTTTTCATGTCTCTTATAACTCTGCAGGTCGAGCCAACGCAACCCGCCACGCATCGGCGTCTGGTGGTCTGGCATATCCTTAACAATAAATTCAATAAACTCGGGCACACCAGCCTCTGAGGCGCTTCCACTTACTTCGTCTTTAGGTATGATGATATCCCCGAGCACAGTGATGGTTGCCAGTTCATGCGGCGTAAAAAAAGTAGTGGACGTAACTTTTTTATAATGTTCCAGTTCTTCCGGCTGCCGGTCAAGTGTAAACGAAGTGCCGGCTTCCTTAACGGCAATTTTGGCGGCTTCTGCTTCGTCCTTTGATTTACAGGCATCCAGTAATACCCCCGCTGAGAGGGTGCCGATGGCAAGGGCTTTAAGCGAATTTCTTCTGTCCATATGATCAATTAACGAATTAAGGAATTGGTGAATTAACGGATTAAACAGACCCCATCTAAAAAAATATCTTAATTTAATTTCTATTGCCTGTTTTCTTTTTCTCTCTCATTATCTTTTTACCTGGTATCTTTTTTATGCAATATTCTTCTTCTTCATTTCATCCACCAGGTATTCAGATGCCCGCATAGACAGTGCAAGAATCGTCCAGGTAATATTTTTATCCGCCTGAGAAACAAAAGGGCCGCCATCTACCACAAACAGATTTTTACAATCGTGCGCCTGGTTCCATTTATTTAGCGCAGATGATTTGGGATCGCTACCCATCCTTACGGTTCCTGCTTCATGAATGATCTTACCGGGTGTTTCAAGTCCGTAATTATTATCAGGGCCATCATCGCCCCAGGTTATCACTGCACCCATGGCATGCATCATTTCCCTGAACGTTTCTTTCATATGCTTTGCCTGTTTTATTTCGTAGTCGGTGTATTTTACATCGAATCGTAAGACTGGAATGCCATATTTGTCTACTACATTGGGATCAATTTCACACCGATTAGATGCCAGCGCAATGGCTTCTCCCCTTCCTGCCATGCCAACACCTGCACCATAGAAAAAGCGATAATCCTCTTTTAATGATTTTCCATACCCACCGGCTTCCTTTTGTTTGCCATTTACAGGATACGTACCGTTCATCCCTTCTATCCCAAAACCAAAACCATAAGCCGGTTGGCCCATTCCTCCCCAATATTCAATATGGTACCCCCTTGGAAAATCAAGTTTCTTATTATCACCCCACCAGGGTGAATAGACATGCATACCTCCCACACCATCTTCGTTGTATCTTTTGCGACCAAATAATTGAGGCAGCACACCACCCATGGCAGCACCTGTTGAATCGTGCAGGTATCTCCCCACCACACCGCTGTTATTAGCAAGGCCGTTGGGATGCCTGGCTGATTTAGAATTAAGCAGGAGTCGGGCAGATTCGCAGGCACTGGCTGCTAATATCACCGTCCTCCCGGTAACCTGGTACTCCATCATATCATCTTTACTGACATAGGAAACACCGGTTGCCAGGCCTTCGCTATTTGTAAGGACTTCCCTAACCATGGCACTTGGGATCACATCAACATTCCCGGTTTTAATAGCCGGTTTGATTAATACAGATGATGAAGAAAAATCACCATACACCGTACAACCCCTGTTACATTGTGAGCAGAAAAAACACTGTCCGCGTTCGTCATTTATTTTTTGTGTAAGAATCGATAGCCGTGATGGGATAACCGGTACTCCCGATTTCTGTCCGGCGTTTTTGATCATTATTTCATGCAACCTGGGTTTGGGTGGTGGCAGGAAAAATCCATCCGGATCATTTTCCAAACCTTCATTTGTACCAAAGACACCTATGAGTTTATCGATGCGGTCGTAAAAAGGCTTTATATCTTCATATCCAATGGGCCAGTCGTCACCAAGCCCATCAATGCTTTTTCTTTTAAAATCTTTAGGTCCAAAACGAAGCGAGATCCTGCCCCAGTGATTAGTCCTGCCACCCAGCATCCTTGCCCGCCACCAGTCCCAATTGGTGCCTTCTTTCTTGGTATATGGTTCTCCATCAATCTCCCATCCCCAATAGCTGGCATCAAAATCGCCAAAAGGCCTGAAATGTGTACTGGCACCCCTGCGGGGAGATTCCCAGGGATTTTTTAACTGGGTAACATTTTTGGCAGGGTCATACATAGGTCCGGCTTCCAGCAGGCATACCTTAAGGCCTGCTTTAGACAACATATATGCGGCCATACCGCCACCAGCACCTGAGCCAACAATTACAGCATCATATTGCTTGGTTTGTTTTTTTACCTGGAAATCGGGCATGAAGTATCAGATTATTAGAGTTATTGAAGGAACATGAAAATTAACAAAAAGCATGATATGAAAAAATTATTACACGGAAAATATTTCAATCAGATAACCCGATGAAACCATTGTTCTCACTAAAGCCTTATCAATTAACATATCAATATAGTTAGGAATTAATTCTACCTTGGGAGTTTAGAAATCAAATCAACATATGAAGAGGATTTTAGCAGTAATTATTATCATGTTTGTTTTCTCCTGTAAAGAGAAAAATACCTCAACAGATATCCAGCCCCCTAAGGCACGCAAAGAAACAAAAGTATTTACCGAACACGGAAAACAACGTAATGATGACTATTATTGGTTAAGTAACCCAAAGGATACCTCCGTCATTGCCCACCTGAAAGCGGAAAACGCCAATGTGGAAGCCATGATGAAACATACCGAAGGAACACAAAAGAAATTATATGATGAAATGGTGGAGCGGATAGAACAACGGTATGAATCCCTTCCGACTAAACAAAATGGATATTGGTATTACACACGTTATACAGAAAAAAGCCAGTATCCCATGTATTGCCGGAAGAAAGGCCTTACAAACGCACCGGAACAAATCATGATGGATGTAAATACCCTGGCTGAGGGGCACCAGATATATCTTGTGCGTGGCAGGTCTGTCAGCAGGGATAATAACTGGATGGCATTTGCAGAAGACACTACCGGAAACAGACGCTGCAATACTTATTTTAAGAACCTCAATACCGGCGCTTTATCCAAAGAAATCATCCCTAACACATCTGGTTCTTATGCATGGTCTAACGACAATAAAACATTTTATTATATCGTAAATGATCAAGCCGTACGCCCCTATAAACTAATGAAGCATATCCTGGGTAATGATGCTTTAACCGATCAGGAAATCTACATGGAAAAAGACAGCACCTTTACGCTGAATCTTTCCACATCAAAAGACAACCGGTACATCTTTATTTATTCTTCAAGCACAACAACAACCGAAGCCCGATACCTGGATGCAAATAACCCCACTGCTGCTGCAGTTTTGATACAGCCACGCCAGAGAGACTTACTGTATTATCCCAATTATGTGGAAGGAAATAATTTTGTGATATATCATAATCACCAGGCAAAAAATTTTAAGTTATCCCAAACTCCTATTGCCAATCCAGGTATCAATAACTGGACAGATATCATACCACACCAGGATTCCGCATTACTGGAGAATGTGGAAATATTACAGCATTATATTGTTGCTCAGCATAAGTTTAAAGGCCTTAATAGAATTACTGTAATAAACCGCAAAGACAACTCCAGTTATATAATTCCCTTTTCAGAAGACGCTTATGTGGCAAATATGGATATGCCAACAGATGATTTTAGTTCGGACAGCATTAGATATTCATACACATCTTTAACAACACCTACATCTGATTATGGATTTAACCTGGCTACGAAACAAAAAGTTGCATTGAAGCAACAAAAAGTAGGCGGTGGTTTCAAACAATCTGATTACGAAACCAAAAGGATATGGGCTCCCGCTACAGATGGCACTGAGGTTCCTGTATCAATTGTATACAAAAAGGGCTTATTTAAAAAAGACGGCAGCAACCCCCTATTATTATATGCATATGGTTCATACGGAATCAGTACTGATCCATCGTTCAACAGTTCAGTGATCAGTTTACTCGATCGTGGGTTTGTTTTTGCCATTGCGCATGTAAGAGGCGGTCAGGAAATGGGCAGGTATTGGTATGAAGATGGGAAACTGTTAAAGAAGAAAAATACATTTACTGATTTTATAGACTGCGCACTATTCCTGGTAAAAGAAAAATACACTTCGTCAGACAAACTCTTTGCTAATGGCGGCAGTGCAGGTGGTATGCTTATGGGTGCTGTGATCAATATGCAACCGGGACTTTTCCGTGGCATTATTGCGGAAGTTCCGTGGATGGATGTTGTTACGGATTCTTTTGATCCTAACCTTCCATTGGTAACCCTGGAATATGATGAATGGGGTGATCCAAGGGATAAAAATGCATATGATTATATGATGAGCTGGTCGCCATACGATAATGTTACAAAAGCGAACTACCCAGCTATCCTGGCTACAGGTGGTTTGAATGATACACAGGTCCCCTATTTTTCTCCGGCCAAATGGGTTCAAAAAGTTCGGGAAAACAATACAGGAAATAATCCCGTTCTGTTTAAATGCAATATGGGTGCGGGCCATGGTGGTGAATCCGGCAGATTTGAACGACAAAAACTTACAGCTTTGAAGTATGCCTTTATGCTGGATCTTATCAATAAAAAATAAACTGCATTAAGGCTATGAATTATCTTTTTAAAATCAATACGCTATTTTATTTTTGTAAGGACAAGTGCAATAAATCATATCAAAACTTATGTAGTTCTTGATACAAATATCCGTTTCACTTATATGATTCATTATAAACAGGTAAGATTTAAGCTGTGTATTTGGCTTCTTATAGCAACGACCAGTTTATCCATTTCAAATGAGGTATTCGCTCAAACTAAACCCGGCAGGCCAAAAATAGGACTTACACTTAGCGGTGGGGGCGCAAAAGGCATAGCGCATATTGGCATATTAAAGGCGCTGGATTCAGCAGGCCTGAAGATAGATTATATCACCGGAACAAGCATGGGATCTATCGTAGGAGCACTATATGCTGTTGGTTATTCAGGCAGGCAAATTGAGGAGATTTCAAAAAATATCAACTGGAATGAACTTCTTTCCAATACCTCAGATTTGCGTTCCATCATAATGGAAGAAAAAGACGAATATGGCAAATACGCCGTAGAGTTACCATATCAAAACCATAGCTTCAGGCTGCCAACAGGTGTAGTGGAAAGTGAGGAGTTATGGCTTAAATTCTCCGAATTATTTTTCCCGGTTTGTGATATAAAATCTTTTGATAAGTTCAGCATCCCCTTTAAATGTATTGCAACGAATGCTGCCAATGGAGAGATGGTAATGCTGGAAAATGGTGAAATAGCGCAGGCCGTACGGTCTAGCATGGCCATTCCTTCATTTTTTACTGCAGTTGATTATAATGGCAAGAAGTTGGTTGATGGCGGGCTCGTAAGAAATTTCCCTGTAAGGGATGCCAAAACAATGGGAGCTGACTATGTAATTGGTGTCAACGTTAGCTCCGGCCTTACACCAACCGAAAAATTAAACAACCCGGTTGCGGTTCTGATGAATTCTGTTTTTTTCAAAGAAGCAGAAGATAGCAAAAAAGAAATTCCGCTCTGTTACATTTATATACCCATGCCAGTTGAAAATTTTGGAACCGCCAGTTTCAATAAAAGCGAGGAAATATTGGATACCGGTATCGCTGTGGGCAACAGGTATTATCAGCAATTCAAAGCACTGGTTGATTCTTTGGATATTATCTATGGTAAAGAAAAATTTATCAGCAATCGGTTACCGGCGAAAGATTCCGTTTTGATAAGCCACGTTGAAACAGTTGGATTGAAAAAAGTAGATCCGGTTTTTTTTGCGCATTTCCTGAACATCAAACCAGGCCAATATTATACTCCTGAACTGATTTCAAAAAAAATCCGTAAAGTATTTGGCACCAGGTATTTTAACCGTATAACATACACGCTTCAACCCCAGCCTGACGGCAGCTCAAAGATTGTTTTTGATGTAGTGGAAAATCCCATTTCTGCAGCAAAAGCTGCCTTACATTATAATTCATTTATGGGGGTAAGCCTGGTATTCAATTTTACCACACGCAATTTCTTTACAAAAAGTTCACGTACTTTTTTCACCATGAACCTGGGAGAAAATTTCAGGATAAGGGGAGAACATATGCAGTATTTAGGTAAAAATAAAAATATTGCGATGATTCTTGGAACACGGTTTGAATCCATAGACTTTAATACTTATAGCGATTATAAAGCAGAAGATGTATACAGGCAAAATTATTTCAATGGGGAGATCAAATTTCAATATTCCTGGAACAGAGCTATGGCAGTTGGCATTGGCACTCGATTTGAAAATCTTTTTTATAAGCCTTCATTAAAAGCTAATTTTTCATTGAGAGGGAAAAATGAATTTTTAACAACTTCCGTATATTTCAAACACAATACACTCGACAGAAATGTATACCCGCGTAGAGGATCCTTTATTGAATTAAATACAGAGTATGTTTACGCGCAGTCAGGGAAAATAGAGTTTTATTCGGATGGGCAACCTATCATTAATACCGACTCACTGGGAGTTGAATATAAACCTTACCCGAGGGTATCAACTACGATTCAACAGTTTTTTAAAGCAGGAAAGAAAGGAACATTTGAAGCTATTTTCCAGGCCGGCATGAATTTTAATTACAGCCAGTTTTTTCTGAATGATTTTTACGGGGGAGGGTTATTAAGGCAATTCCGGAATCAGGTAACATTTGCCGGGTATCCTGAAGGAACTGTAAATAGTGGAAGTATAGTGGCCTTACAGGCTGCGTACAGGCATGAATTATACAGCAGCCTGTACTTAACCCTAAGGGCTAATGGCATGTTTTACAACCTTGTTTCAAATAAGTATTCTAATCCGGAAACTTCTTTTCTTTCCGGCTATTCACTTAGTATGGCATATCTATCCACCATTGGACCCATTGAATTCAGCGTAATGTATGGTGATCAGTCAAAGAGGTTGGTTACATATGTCAATATTGGTCTGCCCTTTTAAAAAGAAAACAGCAATTTATCCGTAGAATTAGGCTTGATGTTCAGATTGCCGACTTAATAAAATCACTTACCAGGTAAGCAATCAGTTTTCCGGTCTGGCTGCTTTCCAGGCCGTTTTGGAGCCGTTCCGCCCCTTCACAAATATGCACTGCCGCAATCTGCTGATTGGCGCCGGCAAAATTCAGGTACTGTCGGGCATGAATAGCCGAAATTCCGGAAGGGGTCATTGCGCTCGACAATATACCCTCAACACAATCCAGATCCAGTTCTACGATGGTGAATTGATCGTCGGTAAAAGAAAAAGCCTGTGCAAGAGACTGCATGAAATTCAATCTTTCATGCATGAAAATATCTTCAAAAAATGAATACTGGATATTAATATTGCTGTACAGATCATCCATCATGCTCTGCGGGTTATAATTTTCATGCAATCCAACGATGGCATACTTACCCAGATATCCTTCCTCCATGGCATAGCGGAAGCCATTACCGCTGTGCCTGCCTTCCATGATGCGGAAATCTGCATGCGCATCCACATTCACTGCATTGATCTGCGGCTTGTTGATTTTACCCTGTTTATGAAGGGCCTTTGCGCTGCCTTTTATAACAGGATAACAATTGTTGTGACCACCCCCAATGATTATGGGTATCTTACCGGCCGCAACAATCATCTTTACCATTTCCTCCACTTCATCATCGATGATATTGGCAACTGCATGCCTGCAGGCATCAATTTTTTCCTCTGCGCTTTTTGAATGACTGTCGATCACCCTCATAACCTCGCTAAAATCAAAAAAACCGGGAAGGATGATCTCTTCGCCGGTAAATTTATCAGAACTCTGAATGTTTACAAATGACTGAACAAAGGAAGGCCATGCCGTTTCCGCACCCCCTATACCATAATTTGCCTGTATACCGATACTCTCCGGCACACCAAAAAGAACATAACGTGCAGATGATGCCCCGAGGGATTCTGGGAACTTTTCAGGGTCATCCACAACACGCAATTTCTCACCAAGTTTAGTTTCGTAACGTCTAAGGCGGGTTTGGTTCAGGAGATCCTGTTTCGAATAGAAACTGAAATGTTTTAGCATATCATTGTTTTACCCAACGAATTTAGGCTTACTCTGCATTATTTCCCTCAGAAATTCTTTTCCGCGGCCTGACAAAGTCCATAGGGTGACTTTTAAAATACCGCCAGAGTATTCCCAGAAATTCCGGATAATCTTTCGTACGAATGCCTCTCGACCTGATGGCTACATAAAATGAAAGGGAGAAACTCACCAGGAAATTAAGAAAGCCAATGCCCAAAACGCCCAAAATCACTATGGCTAAATATGATTTGGAGATCATTTCCCATCCAACACCATACAAACCAATGGATATATTACCAGCAGCAATGGTTATATGTCGAATATCGAAAGGGATACCGAAGATCTTACCCACTATGCTTGCCATTCCCAGGAAAAAGCCAAGACTTATGCTGCCAATGATGGAACCTGCATGATACTCCCAATAGCGGGCAATTTTTTGTAAGCGTTGACGGGAAAAATAAAAGCGAAGGGCCGGGTGTTGTACAATCCGCTCACCAATGCGGCCAAATTTCATTTTATTTTGCACATAGCCTGCTATAAGGCCGCTAAGAAACAGGAAAAAACCTGTATTACAGGCAAATAGTAAAGATAAACTCTGCCATGGATGTTGTGCACGCAGTAAATCCATCGCTTTTTCGCCTTCAACAATCTTAAAGCCAAGGGCCAGGTCCATGAGCCAAACCATCAAATATGTTCCGGGAAACACTACCAACAGATTACCTGCAAAAGATGCAAACTGGCTCCGCGAAACCTTTGAAAGTGTTACAGCAAGGTTATATAATTGGGGTCTTCCCTCATTCCCCCGGCTGTCTATAGAACCGGCAACTGCGTTTGCAGTAAAGGCGGGTTGTTTAGTGGCCAGAGTGGAATGCGTTTCCTCAATCAGGACAAAACCTGCACTATAATTCAGACTATATACAAATCCCTGCCAGAATGGTGCAAACTTTAACAACCCCAACAGACTTTTGATAATTACCATAAAGCAAACAATAAAGCCTCCTTTCATGGCGCTGAATATCATATTCCGATATTCGGCCGGAGAAGACGTTATATAGGTATTTCCCTTTTTCCCTTTCTGTTCCGCGATCTGGTAAGCAAGGTATCCGGTTGTCTGGCTCAACACTTCCCGGATACTATTCTTTCTGTTTTCGTTCCTTACTACTTTGATGAAATAATCGGCCAAACTATTATTGTTGATTTTTTCATCGGCATCAATTATATCCAGCAGGAGTAAAAGCCGGTCCAGTTTCTGATCAATCTGGTAAAGTATAAAGGTCTGGGAAAGACTGGCTCCCCTCTCATGGGTATTTTCGCGGATCGTTTCAAGCTTTTGCTGACAGGCGACCAGGGCTTTCTTTGCACCGAGGGCTTTTTTCTGTAAAGAGTCCTGGTCAGTTTCTTCTAGTGCCCCTTGTAATCCATGAATATGGAACTGTTGTACCATGAACGGATTTCCCTTTTTAAGAGGGTCTGTAGAAAGGTAATCAGAAACTTCCTTCTCACATCCTAATTGAGCAACCCGGGCAGATAAAATTTCCATAGAAATAAGCACCTGTTCGCCAAGGATCTTTTCAGCGCCCCGGAGCGAAATATGGAGCATGGACAGCAGGAAACTCCATTGCTTACGAGGCATCCTTTCCACCCATATATAATCGTCTTTTTTATAAAAGACCGCATCAATCACCTGCAGGAAATCCTTTTCATCTTTCAATGCAGGAATGAATTTATGTTTTATCCGTCCAACCAATTCCTTTCCTACACTTCGGGAAAGGGCCATGCCGCTGTCTGTCAGCATGGGAACAAGATTTGCATTGCGTAAGGTTATATATATGGCATGACGGATATTTTCTGCAACCGAGGGGTCTTCCTGTAAAAGCTGGATGGACTTTTCCAATCTCGGTTCAGCCGTTTCCAATGCATAAGATTCTGGCCTGATAAGTTCTATAAAATCCCTCAGATATGCCATGGCAGTGGCCCTGTCGCCATATGCGATGTTTATTTTTTCTTTCCGGTAATGTTCAACCAGGTTTACTTTTTCCTTTTTACGAAACCACATCATCTGTTAAATGCCCTTGCTTTTTGTTGATGTAAATTAATATCAGGCGAGTGTATGATCAATTTACCCGAGCAGGATATCATCTCCAAGAATAGTGCCGCGTATGAGAGAGCTGCCAAAAGAATAAGGAATAAAGGCAATGGATGGAATCGGCCGGGTAATCAACAGGTGCGCTTTTTTGCCTGTTGTAATACTGCCCAGTTCGGAACCAAGTCCCATGGCATAGGCACCATTGAGTGTTGCGGCATTGATGGCTTCCTCGGGCAGCATTTTCATTTGGATACAAGCCATCGAAACAACCAGGTTCATATTGCCGCTGGGTGAAGATCCCGGATTATAATCGGTGGCTAACGCAATAGCACAACCGCTGTCTATCAGGCTTCGGGCCGGTTGAAAAGGCATACGAAGAAAAAAAGCGGCAGTGGGCAATAATGTGCCAATAGTATCGGAATGTGCCAGTGCCTGGATGGCCGATTCATCCATGGTTTCAAGGTGGTCGACACTCAAAGCACCCAGTTTTACGCCTAATTGAGTGCCCCCTGAAAGATGCATCTGGTTGGCGTGGATTTTAGGCCGGAGTCCTACAGCCATTCCTGCCCTGCAAATGTCTTCTGATTCTTCAGGTGAAAAAAAGCCCTGTTCACAAAAAACATCAATATAATCCGCCAGTTTTTCGGAAGCAATAACCGGCAACATGGAAGATTTAATGAGGTCCAGATACCCTTGATGGTTGTTCCGGTATTCCAAGGGAAATGTATGGGCACCGAGGAAAGTTGATTTGATGGATAGAGATGATTTTTCCTTTAATTTTTTTATCACCCGGAGCATTTTCAACTCACCATCTACCGTTAATCCATAACCGCTTTTTATTTCAATAGCACCTGTTCCCTGCCTTCGTACTTCTTCCAGTCTTTCCCAGGCCTGGCGGAAAAGTTCGTCTTCCGATGTCTTGTTCAGCAGGTTTGCAGAATTAAGTATACCTCCCCCTTTTGCCGCAATTTCTTCATAACTTAATCCCCGGATCTTATCCACAAACTCCCCTTCCCTGCTGCCTGCAAATACAATGTGGGAATGTGAATCGCACCAGGCAGGAAGTACCGAACCGCCTTGTATATCCAGGATATTATTTTGTTGCAGGTACCTGGAAGGAAGATCAGCCATAGATCCATATTCTGAGATGATCCCCTCTTCAATAACGAGGTAAGCATTTTCCATTACGGGCAATTCAGCCAATGCTTTACCCCGTAATAGGGCTGATGTTGTCCTTGTATTTACCAATAAGCGGATATTGATCAATATGGTGGTCATCCTTTCTATTTTTTCTTAAGCAGAATAACGGTTGATTGGCTAATATTTTGGAAAATTAAAGCTCTTCCCATGTCTGACGGGCAAATTCTTCCAGGCTGGGATCCCTGGCCCCCATGAGCAACAAAACAGCATCCTGACTCAAGTGAGAACGCATTGCTTTGACAAGGTTGTTCCGGTTTTCAACAAAAAATGCATTCTTTCCAAGCTTACGCAGGTCTTCTACCAGGTCAGCTGCGGAAATATCCTTTACCGTAGTCCCACCCGCATAAAAAATCTCGCTCATCCATATCTCGTCCTGAGGGCGAAGCACAGCTGAAATCTCCTGTATAAAATCCTTGCGCAGGAATTTCGTTGGTGCATATCCGTGAGGTTGAAGCCAGGCGATCACTTTTTCTGCCAATGGCTGGCAGGCTTCTATCGAGCGGGCGCATTTAACCGGATTATGTGCATAATCATCAATAAGCCAGACCCCGTTTTTCTGGCCCAATACCTGGTGACGACGGTAGATTCCTTCATATTGAGCCAATGCGCCTGCGGAAACTTCGAGAGGAACCCCCAATTGGTAAGCCGTTGCGGCAGCGGCAAGCGCATTTTCCATATTGTGACGGCCAACGGTTTGCAATCTGAATGGCACATCATTTATCCTGAAACGGATATTTAGCCCGTCCTGATTAAAATCTGATGCTAAAAAGCCAATGCCTGGAATCGGGTCAACAGAAAAATCATTTTTTATACCGGTTGATAAAGAAGCAGCCAGTGGATGTGAGCGATTTACGATAAAATGCTTGCTGTTATCCCTGAACCTGGCAAAAACATCCATCAATACAGCTATCTCTTTATGGTCTTTGTCAACATTCAGCAGCAGGCCCACCTCTGAATGATATTGTACTATTGAACCATCACTCTCATCAGCTTCGATAACAAGCCAATCGCCTTTGCCTACTGCGGCATTACCGATTTTACCTTCCTTTATAATGCTTACAAGGCCCGCTCCGCTGATAATGCTTGGCTCGAGGTTGGCAAATCTAAGGATATCAAAAAGCATGGCACTGGTAGTGCTCTTGCCTGAAGTACCGCCAACGGCAATTGTTTTCTTCGTCGTTACAATCTCTGCAAGCAATTCACTCCGTTTCAAAACGGGTATCTGAAGCTGCCTTGTTTTCTGCATCTCCGGAACTGTTTCTTCTATGGCTGCAGAGATTATTACACATTGAGTGTCCTGGGTAATTCCAGAACCATTTTGTTCAAAGCAGAGAATTCCAGCTGCTTCCAGTTTATCTCTTGTCTCATTATATTCACCTGCTTTAAAGAAACGATCTGATCCGCTGACTTTTTTCCCGATGCCTTTAAGGTATTGTGCAAGGGCACTCATGCCTGTACCGGCAATACCAATAAAGAAGAATTGTTCTGTCTGGTTAATCATAAATAAATTTAAAATTAAGCAGTCTCGGGGAAATTCAGATATAACGGCAAAGAAAAAGGGTTCGTGAAAAACGAACCCTTTTCAAAAATTGTCTGAAATCAGATTACCACCTGCGGCTGTCGTTGCGTGGCTGCTTTTCGCGGGCAACGGAAACTGACATGGCGCGGCCTTCAACTTCGGTATTGTTGAGACCTGACATTGCTGCATTGGCTTCAGTATCATTAGCCATTTCTACAAAGCCAAAACCGCGACTACGACCGGTTTCCCTGTCGGTAATCACTTTAGCGGAAGAAACGGTACCGAATTTTTCAAAAAGTTGCTTAAGGGCATCATCATTTGTGTTGAAGCTTAAGTTCGAAACGTACATGTTCATAAAAAAAAATTTATTAAATAAAACAATTGACTTTGTGATTATGGCTGTTACTACAGGTAAAGAAGGGTAAAATATTACAAAAAGGCAGGGTAAAACTTTGCAACGGTCATTACTGTATGTAGCGGATATAGATCACTAGCAGTAAAGATAACTCATTTGTTGAGAGCGTGGCTTTTTTTTTATCGTAAATGCGCTAAAGGCACATATTTAACAAAGGATTTGACTAATTCAGTGAATTTAACCTCCAATAAGCTGGTAAATCATTGTTTGCACTTGTGATAGGCATTTTTATTGGGCTAAAAAAGACTACCTTTACTGTAATACAGTTCCCATTCATCACGCGCCGTTATTTATACTCTTTTCGGGAACACAGGCGCTTAAATCAGTTACATCATTATGGGTAAATCGCAGGAAACATGGAATAAGAAAGAAAGGGAAAAGAAAAAGCAAAAGAACCGCCTGGATAAAATAGAAAAGAAACAGGAAAGAAAAGACAATGCCAAAGATGGTAAGAGCTTTGATGATATGATCGCCTATATCGATGAAAATGGCAATTTCTCTTCCACTCCGCCAGATCCACGAAAAAAAGTAGAGATCAATGCAGACGATATTCAGCTTGGTGTTCCTAAGCAAGGCCCAATAGATCCGGCAGACCTGATCCGAACAGGCATTGTAACCTTTTTTAATGATGCCAAAGGTTATGGTTTCATTAAAGACCTGGTGACACAGGAAAGTGTGTTCATACACGTGAATGCACTTACAGAACCTATAAAAGAAAATAACAAAGTAACATTTGAAGTGGAAATGGGTCCAAAAGGCCCCAGTGCGGTTAATGTAAAAATGTCAAAATAATTTTCCGGTTATTTTTATGTTTTCTCCAGTTCAAGATCAGGATTTTGTATTGAGTATGTTTTTACAATCCCGGGCAATCCGCTTATTTCTTAATGTAAGCTGCAATAAATCCTGCTATGCCGGATTCTATTGATAATAATATTCAGTAGTCTGTCCGTTATTTATATAACCAGCTTTTGAGGTTCTTACATATCCATTACTGTAATAGGTATATTCGTAGAAACCTGGAATACTGCTCACTCCATTTGAAACAGAACCAATGATATTGTTTCTTGACAAGAATAACACAGAAGGATTCCCGCCAACGAAAAGTTGTACACCGTTTTTATAATAAGGATTTTGCTTTTCATCATACGTATAGGTTACTTTATCAAAAAGCTGGAAATCATTTCCGAACCTTCTGAACAGCTGATAATTAACAACGTTATCCCTTTCATCATAAAGATAGGTGTGATAGAAAGTAACAAAATTGGTACCCCTGTTTACAATTGAATCAGATATAATCCTTCCCTTGATATCGTATGTAAATACATAATCATCTGTTGCCAGGTTAGCTAAAAAAGGAGTGCTATTGGCGCGTTTGATTTTCCCATTGGTACCGTACTGGAATTCATATAAGTATATATCCCCAAATAGTTCATTGGTGCTTTTGTATGCAATATATTTTCCAAGGGGATCATAGGATAAGGTTTGATTTTCACCTTCAACCCCCTGGTTCTGTTTACTGCTAATCTGAGAAAGTTGATTATTGAAATTATATATGTAGTCGGAGGTAAATATAATATCGCGGTCTTTATTACGGATAATAACTTTTGAAAGGCTGGTTCCACCTGCATCAGGCAGTTTTTCTTTAGAACAGGAAATAAGCTGGAACAGCATACATAATACGAATAGAAAAATCGTAAAACGAATAGTTATATTCACCAAAAATCCAGCTATACTTTTCTGTAAAATTCCCATTAACCTAAACAGATTATTTTTTATTTCGATGGCCTGATCCTCATTACCATACCTCCATCAACCCCAATATATAAAAAGCCATCAGGCCCTTGTTTCACTGACCTTACCCGCCATTTTTTATCCTCAAATATCCTTTCTTCTTCTATCACTTTATTATCCTTTATGACCAACCTGTTTAAATGGGTGAGCGCTAATGCTCCTATAAAGAGATTCCCCTTCCATGAGGGAATTTTATCGCCTGTATAGAAGACCATGCCGCTTGGCCCAATGGATGGTTTGAAATATTTCACCGGTTGCTCCAAACCTTCTTTTTCTGTAATCCCAGCCCCAACGGGCTCTCCACTGTAATCAACACCGTAAGTAATCACGGGCCAGCCATAATTTTTGCCTGGTTGGATAATATTAATTTCATCACCACCTTTAGGACCGTGTTCATTTTCCCATAAATCCCCTGTTTGAGGATGAAATGTAAGTCCTTGAGGATTTCTATGCCCGTAGCTCCAAATTTCTGGACGGGCGCCTGCTGTGTGAACAAAAGGATTGTCTGTAGGAATTGTGCCATCATCTTTAATCCTGATCAGTTTTCCCAGGTCATTTCCCAGTAATTGAGCAGAATCTTTCAGTGCATAACGTTCGCCGATTGTAATAAAAAGGTACCCTCCTTTCAGCATCAACCTTCCACCATAATGTGCACCATTAGTGAAAAATGGGTGGGTGCTGAATATTTTCTCCCTGCTTACCAGTTCATTACCTTTAAGTTTAGCCCGCTCTACTACGGTACCATTAAGCCCATCCTTTTTATCAGCATAAGAAAAATAGATCCAACCGTTTTTTTCATAATCTGGATGACATAAAATATCCATCATTCCTGCCTGACTTTCGTCAAAAACAGTTGGAACATTTTTAAGCGATGCTTTGGTTTTGGTACCAGGGTTAACCAGCCAGATCTTTCCATTTGATCTATCTGTAACAAGCATTCTGCCATCTGGTAAAAAATCCATACCAAAAGGGATGGTGATATCCTTTACGATTGTGTCAACCACCAGGTTGGTCAATTTTGTCTTTATAATAGAAGAATTTTTCTGGGCATTTACAGAAAAAGAAAAAAGAATAAAAATGGAGAAAGTCCAAAAATAAATTAAGATAGGCTTATCAAATCTTTTCATCGTACTTTTTTAATGGTAAATTCTTTCTGTTAAAATGAATTACAATAAACATTTTTATTTTTCAAGTAATGAACAAGGCATATATATATAATGGCAACATCAGATAATGCAATAAAGCTTGTAAAAAATTCAGCCAATATGTGAAAAAGAAACGCTATAATTTAACTTTTTTGCCAAAAGGAATCGTCAAACCTAACCAGGGAATGGCCACTAAACCAATGTCATCTGTCGAAAATGGCACAAATAGGCCAAAGTCAAGGCCCAGTTTCTTAAACATATGCCTGGCTCCAAAGGAAAGCATTCCAACCCCTCCGCCACCAAAATCCAGGTAATAATTTTCAGTCATCAGGTACCAGCTTTTTGAAGTTCGTATCATCCCGCTAAGGTTTACAGTTGGCCTTTGGCCAACTTCCCCACCTGCAAAACCCCACCCTATTCCTACCGTAATATTTTTATCTCTTGAGCCAAATGTGGACATTCCGTATAATAATCCAAAAGATGATTGTTCTTCACCAATAACCGTTCCCAACAATGCCCCTACTCCTATATTGACTTTATTTTTTACAACTGGAAATGACACTTTAGGTGTGATCCAAATTGGTGTTGAAGCACCTGCAAAAAGAAACAATGGCACTATACCGGCGCCCAATGAAATATTATTTGTGATACCGTATGAAACCTGGTTGAAGAAAACCCACACATTCTGGTAATACCCTTCCCCTTTCTTTAATCCATACCCATTCGGTGCCCAAAAGTACCGGGCTGCCTGTGGATTTTCATTCCAATATTGCCCCTTATTCATTTTTTTTTCATCAACCAATTCCATCTTGATAATATCAACCTTAAATAAAGTGATATCACCCAGATTACCTGTTCTCAGGATTATTTTGGTGTCATCCTGACTTAGAATTTTACCAATATATTCATTACCGTCTTTTGTTTCAAAGCGATAAGTGCTATCCTGTTTGTCTTGTGCATGAATGTAAAAACTAACAATAAGCCCAAAAAAGAAAAGTAATACAGGTTTAAGGTGTTTCATACAAGTAGTTTTGGTTAGTTAGCCAATAAAATACCTTATGAATATAAGAAATATTTCATCTTGCCTAAAAAACCAAAAATAAATGTCTTAAACAATTTCAAAACATTTACCCAGTCCAGTTTGGATCAAACCGACTTTGACATCATCAATAAAATAAGCAGCTGCGGACTATATACCACCCATTTTTTTAAGGCCCTTCTCCAGGCTCCGGCACTTCATATGGGGGTGTTTCGAAAGGATCTTCTTCCGGAATGATATCAGGTTCTTCTTCCGGTAACAGTGGATATTCTGGATCAATATCGGGCTTAATCTCTGGAATCCTGTCAGGACTGGGCACTTCAATTGGTTGCCCTACCTTTTTTTTGTCTGGCATAAGAAAAAATTTAAACTCCAAATGGATAAGTTTCCGGCATTTGTGCCCCGTCTGGATTAATGTGCAAGGGATGCAATGCCTTTGTTTTATTCAAAAAAAGGAAGGCATCATATCGCAACGGCAAAATGCTGGGTACATAGTTTCCATATTGTTCACGTTCCGGATGGTAAACAACGCCTACAGCACGGTGACCGATATGGTTCTCCAGGAAAACATCCTGCATAAAGTCTTCCATCATCAACCACTTATTTACGGCTCCTGCTTTATGAAGATAATACTCCCAGCTTCCGGCTGAAGCAGCAGGCAATCCCATTTGCTTCATGGGTGCGCCCCAGTTTTTGGCCGCAATAACAGTTCCTGTATAAGAACCAAATCCTACTAATGCTACCTGGTTTTCATGATGATTGATGCGTGCCAGTTCGCCAAGATTATACATTCCTTCATGGGTCATGTCCGTTGCCCTTGCATCTCCAATATGCGTATTATGAGCCCATATAACAGCTTTGGATTTTTCGCCATGGAAATCTAATAACCTGTCAAGTGTATCAGACATATGCCTGTCGCGTACATTCCATGAATGTGGTCCACCGGCAATCATTGCACGATAATATTTTTCTGCGTTTACAGAAACAAGCGCATTTTGTTCCGCATTAAAAACATTTTCATGATCGGAATTATACTGTGGCATTTTTAGTCTTATTTCACGCAACATTTCAACCACTTCATTTGTGCATCGGTCTGGTACAAATGAAGAAGCTCTTGCATAATCCTGCCCTTCTTTCTTATACGGTTCAAAACAGTGCCATGCAGCGGCAGCGATCTTCCAGGCAAAAGGATCGACTTTTTTTAAATACAGCATTATGGCTTCCATGCTTTCCCAAAGGCTATACACATCCAATCCATAAAATCCAACTTTTTTAGTTGCAGAAAGCTTTTCATTATAGTGCTTTAACCAATCGGTAAATTGAACCATTTCCCAATTAGCCCACATCCAGGTTGGCCACCTGTTGAAAGAATGTAAAACCTGGAATGCATTTGAGTCATGGCTTTCTTTCCCTTTTATAAATCGGTTCACTTTATAGCAATCAGGCCAATCACCTTCAACTGCTATAAAATTGAATCCTTTTTCTTCAATAAGCTTTTGGGTAATGGCTGCCCGCCAACTATAGTATTCATGAGTGCCGTGAGAAGCCTCTCCCAGCATAACTACCCTGCAATTTCCGATTTTATTAATCAGCGGATCGAGATCTTGAATTTTTTGAAGTGGACTGGAGTTCTCTTTTATTGTTGCTAACGCCTGTTTTTCGTCAAACAAAACCGGGCTGGAAAAGTAACGTTTCATAACCCACAAATTGTTTTTCTCAATCTACCTGAATTTACATATAATTTCAATGATGTTAGTCAAATAAATAAATGATTAGTATCAGGTTCTTTGCACAAAAAGCTGCAATAGCTTTGTAGCAAAAGGAGGTGGTATGAACTACCGCTTTAAACAGGATGTGAATATTCCTGTTGACAATATCACACTGGAAGGAGAGTTAATCATTCCCGCCGAATCTAATGCAATCGTTGTCTTTTCCCATGGAAGTGGCAGCAGCCGTTTCAGCCCTCGCAATAAAATGGTCGCTGAATACCTTCACCGACAAAATATAGGTACTTTACTTTTCGATCTGCTTACTGCTTCGGAAGACAGGATTTACCAAAACAGGTTTAATATTGAATTGCTAACACAAAGATTGGTTGTATCAACAAAGTGGCTGTTAAACTATCTTCCAGCAAAAGACTGTTGCATTGGATATTTTGGCGCAAGTACCGGAGCGGCGTCTGCATTAAAAGCTGCATCCAGAATCCCGGCTATTCATGCAATTGTTTGTCGTGGAGGAAGACCAGACCTGGCCATGAATGAACTTCATCAAATAAAAGCGCCTGTGCTGCTTATTGTTGGCAGCAAAGACTTAGATGTACTGGCTCTTAATGAAAAAGCATATTGGGAAATCAATGCACCCAAAAAGATAACGGTTATTGAAGGTGCAACCCATCTCTTTGAAGAACCCGGTGCAATGGAACAAGTTTGTGTTGCTGCCGGAAACTGGTTTGATCATTATTTGCAAACCATCATAAGCAATTAATCATGTATGCAGATAGAATTGAGGCAGGATTGATTCTGGCCGGAAAACTGAAAAAGTATGCGGGTGAAACTGGCGTAATACTGGCCGTTCCCAGAGGTGGTGTACCTTTGGGATTTATCATAGCCAGGGAACTACATTTGCCCCTTGAATTACTGTTAAGTAAAAAAATAGGTCACCCAAATAATCCTGAATATGCAATAGGAGCTGTAAGCCTTACAGACAGGGTATTAATCCCCCATGCCGGTGTATCTGATGCTTATATTGAAAGTGAAACTACCCGGTTAAGAGAAAAGCTCCGGGAGAATTATATTAAATTTATGGGTGATAGGAAACCAACCAATCTTGAAAATAAGATACTGATTGTTGTTGACGATGGCATTGCCACTGGTAATACTTTAATGTCAACCATACAAATGCTGCGAAATAGCAAACCCGCCAAGATCATTGTTGCCGCACCGGTTGCCCCACAATCTGCCGTACATAAATTATCCAAAGTAGTAGATGAACTGGTTATACCGCTTATTCCAAAAGAATTTTACGGGGTTGGGAGCTTCTATGAAGATTTCACTCAGGTAAGTGATGATGAAGTTCTGCATTATCTGGATGAATTAAATAGCATGCATAAAAAATAATAATCAATTTCCGGCTATTTACTCTTTCTACATTCAAGAGGATTCAACTGAACACTGCTTTTAATATTTTCCAGAATTGATATCTTTTCTTAATGGATGCTTCCTGAAAGAGGAGAAATTTCAATTAACACTATTTTTTGAATACCTTTCTCATTCAAAATGTATGATCATATGCTTAAAATTGCTTTACTTTTTTTCGCTTTTTTGACGGCACAAACCACATTAACGGCACAAACTCCCAGTACTGTATTAAAAGAATCTTCTCCTTCAACAGCAGGCGTATCAGAAACCAGGCTTAAACGATTGGATCAGTTTATCCAAAAATATGTTGATGAGAAGCAGTTTAACGGAGCAACGGCAATCATAGTAAGGGATGGTAAAATAGTATACTTTAAAGCATTTGGGTATAGCGATATCCAACAGAAAAAAGTAATGGAGAAAGACAATATATTCCGCATTGCTTCTATGACCAAACCCATAATCAGTGTGGCGACCATGATGCTATTTGAAGAAGGAAAATTTTCACTGGATGATCCCATTTCTAAATTCATTCCTGCTTTCAAAAATCCAAAGGTAATCGACAAATACAACCCTGCTGACACCAGTTATACAACCATACCCGCAAAATCCGAAATAACCGTTCGCCAATTAATGAATCAAACTTCCGGAATAGGCTATGCTCAAATAGGCAGCGGTGAGGCCAATGCCATTTACTATAAAAATAATATAAATGGAGGCATCGGCACCCCCTACTCCAACCTGAAGGAAATGATCACCAAACTTGCCGGCCTCCCCCTTTTTAATCAACCCGGAGAAAAATTCCAGTATGGGCTTAATACAGATGTCCTGGGATACCTGGTTGAAGTGTTAAGTGGCATACCGCTCGACAAATTCCTGTCTGAAAGAATATTTAAACCCCTGGGAATGAAAGACACCTATTTCTTCATTCCAAAAGAAAAACAAAGCAGGTTAGTTAATCTATACCAACAGGATAGCCAGGGCCAATTGCGGCTACAGGATTCCGTTATTAAACTTAATGGAAACTTTTACCGGGATTTTCCCAAAACACCCAATGGGTCATATTTCTCCGGAGGTGCGGGATTGAGTTCTACAGCATACGACTATGCCATATTTGGACAAATGATGATCAATGGCGGGGAATATAATGGCACCAGGATAATTTCTCCACACACCGTCAGAATGATGACCCGAAACCAAATTGGAGATATCCCAATGTGGGGCAATCCCAATAACCCTAATCGCTTTGGACTTGGCTTTGGTGTTTATACTGAGAAAAGTGAGTCTGCTTACCCCGTTTATGCAGGAACGTATGATTGGGCTGGTATGTTTGCCTCTCATTTTTGGGTAGATCCAAAAGCAAAAGTTGTTGCTGTTTTCATGCGTAACGTTTGGCCAACAACGCAATGGGATTTTGGCGACAGAGTGAAAGTTTTGGTATACCAGGCTTTTAATGACTGAATGCATACACCCAAACAGACCCGTTTTAGGTTTGCTACGGTGTTGAAGTCAAGCTGTCAGATGTAGTTTTATGTTCTGTTGGTTTTAATCCATACAATATCCTGATTAGTTTAAACGGCTTGATCAAATACCGGAAGAGCAACACAAGAGATAAGAAAGTTAATATAATCAGGAAGATCATTTTGACAATGATGGGTAAAGGCCATTGTGTTATATAATATCCAAAAGATACGATCAGCGTCTGATGCAGGATATAAAAAGGATACACTGCCTGGTTAGCTTGCCTGAGGAAATTGTTGGAAAAGTTCAAATGTGTTTTCGCGAAACCAAGGATACTTAATATCAACATCCAGATATGTATGGAATTCAATATTCCAAAAATATACAGTCGTTTATCCTTAACTTTTGGAAGGTCTGCATTCCACCAATATTCCGGGAACAAATACAAAATACAGGCTATAGCTATACCCAGGAAATAGTATCGGTATCTGGCACAACTGTTCCAGAACTTTTCACTGCCACCTAATAAATAGCCATAAAACAACAGGGTCAGTGAAAATAAAAAAAGGAACCAGTCATCCAAAAGACTGGCCTGTTCAGGGTATTCAATATACAGGTTAAAATAATATAACATGAATGGAATGAACAATAAAAAAAGGGCCAATGGATTGGATAAAAAATCTGCCAGCCTTCGTTTCCCGTTGATTAAAATGGGAATTTTAAAAAGACTAAAAACAGGAATCAGTAACATACAAAAAACAAAAAGATATACTACAAACCACATATGGCTCCAGGTTAAGCTGCCTTCAGGGTATGGGATGAATTTCCATACACTAGGATAAAAATCAATATATGATCCGGTTATTTTCCCTTTTTGCTTCCATTCAAAATATACCTGCAGGGGAATGGTAAATAACATGGCAAAAAGAAGGGGTATAAATAATCGTACAAACCTTTCCCCTGTGAATGCAAGCACTGATCTCTTTTTTAAAGAAAAATGTATCCCTACTCCTGAAATGAAAAACAGCAATGGTAAACGCCATTGGTGCAGCCACCAGATCAACCTGGTGAGACCGGCAGATGTTTCTTTATTTTTAATTTCCCAGCCGTAGTTAACAAAGGGCATGGCACAATGAAAAAAGATCAGCAACAGAAATGCCAGTACCCTTACCCAGTCGATATAATGCCGTCTTTCAGATACCATGTCCATTTTTCCCATAAAAAAAATAATTGCAGTTATACGGCTGACAATATAAAATGTTACAGGAAAATAAAACTTTTATAAATACACCGGCTACTGATTAATTCTGTAATGGTTTGAACGGCCCCTGGGATGCTTTTTTTTCAGCCTCTTTCAACATATTATCCAGTTCAGAACGGCTAAAATATATTCCGGATTTTATAACTGCATGAATTGTCCGGGTATTTGAAATTGAAGTCAACGGATTCTCATTTAATAGTATCATATCTGCCATAAATCCCTGGTCAATTTTACCGAATATATTTTGCTTGTTGAAAAAAGATGGGCCATTTATGATACTCGACTGCAAGGCTTCGAGGGGACTTAACCCATATTTGACCATCAATTCAAGTTCGGTATGTAAACCCAGACCCGGATAATCAAAGGAATTCAAGTAGCCGGCATCTGTACCAGCAATAATATGTACTCCGGCTTTTTTCAACAAGGGCAATAAAGAAGCTGATTTTTCAAAAATACGGTGCCTTAGATCAATCGCTTCCTTTGAATCACCTGCTGCTCTATTTACTCGCCACCAATAAGTATTTTTCAACCCTTGGCCAATGTATTTGAGATAATCATCATTCCAATGATCTTCCTGATCAAGGTAAGCGGTTACCCGGCTTATCGACAAAGTTGGTACAACGGCAGTTCCATTTTTAGCCAACTGCTTATAGGCACTAACAGCATAAGACTCGTCAAAACTTTCCATGACCAAGGGCATCACATCGCGACTGCTTATATTCCCTTTGGCAAAATTAGCAGCAATCTCTTCTTCATTTTTTGAACCAGCCCTTAAAACATAACTCATATGTTCAATGGAAGAAAGTCCCGCTTCAGATACTTTTTTAATGCTTATAGCATTGGGAATGTGACCGGAAATTTTATACCCTCTATTACGGGCTTCACTGATCGCAGCCAGGTATATCTCAGGCTTTATTGTATTATCGGTTATTTTGATAAAATCCACTTTCAAACCCTGAAGAGAATCCATGGCTTTTTGCAATTCCTGTTTGGAACCTACCTCAATATCACCTACCCAAATTGAATTTATGCCTTCAATCTTTGGACCAGAAGTAAAAATAGTCGGACCTAATAATTTACCATTGTTAATCTCTGATCGCCATTTTAATACATATGGACTAAGGTCTGCTGATGCATCCCTGACAGCAGTAATACCAAATGCGATAAAAAGTGGCAGCAAATTTTTATTTTCCTCTGCCAGCGTATCACCACCGCCAAAATGAATGTGCATATCCCAAAGTCCCGGAATTAAATATTTACCTGTTGCATCAATTACACGAACTCCCTCAGCATAATTCATTTTATGTTTTATGATTCCTGAAATCCTGTTACCTGTCACAAGAATATCATGATCACGTAATAATGACCCATCTGCTATTTTAATGATAATTGGATCACTTATGACAAGATCAGGTTTATGCTGAGCGATAGAGCCTGCGGAAATGATCAGTAATAAAAACACTAATATTAATTTCATATTCCTGAAGGGATTGTACATTCAAGTAAGAATAATGAATGTAATTTAAACCAATATAGCCAAACCGGTAAATGCTGTTTGATATGCTATTCTTACATTATGAACAGGAAAAAGACGGTTGACGGTTGACGGTTGACGGTTGACGGTTGACGGTTGACGGAAACAGCCAATACAGCATTTTAAATACAAAAAGCCAAATCCATCATCAGAATGTATTTGGCTATTGACTAATGACTATAGAATATTGCCTTTGGCTGTTGACTGTCAACTGTCAACTGGTGACTGACTACTGGCTAAGCTTCTTCCAGCAAACATTCTTTATATACTTCAAATTTATTGGGGCATAACAATCTCAATTGCTCCAGGAATGCAGTTTCATTTTTATGGGTGACATAAAATTCAAGGATATAAGCATACATGCAATTCTCATAAAAAGCTTCGTAAATATTCAGGTTACGCTTCACCGATAAATCACGGTATGGCTGAAGATCAGACTGAGGGTCTGTCAGAAAAACGAAGACTTTATTTTCATCTTCATAAGTATCAATGGTTCTTTCCAGTTGTAAGATACCATATCCACCTGCTTGCCTGGCTTTGATCTCCACTTCGGGGGTACGGGATGATTTTGCTCTTTTTTCAAATATAAACTGGAATTCGCCCTCTGGATAACGATGTTGGGCCATATAATGAAACCCACCTTTTTTTTCGGACTGCTGCAACGTCACGCTTAGCACTTTCTTAGCAGATCTGTTAAACAGTTCCCACTGAGGTATAAATTTTTCTCTGTCTAAAACGGTTTCAAAAGAAACAAACTGCACAATACTGGTAACGCTCATTCTCACAAGGTAGGCTTTATTTCCGGTAAAAA
>JAHEEX010000111.1 GCA_024640465.1 Sphingobacteriales bacterium
GTTGTGGTGATAATATTGACCACTCCTGCAATGGCATCGCTTCCATAGATCAATGATGCAGGGCCTTTAACAATCTCTACACGGCTAACGCTATTATCATCTATCTCAATACCATGCTCATCACCCCATTGCTGACCTTCCTGCCTTATACCATCATTGATCACCACAAGTCTGTTATAACCCAATCCACGAATAACGGGTTTTGAAATGGCGGGGCCGGTAGTTATCTGGCTAACTCCTGGTTGCCTGCTAAGCGCATCAATGATATTGGTGGAAGCAATGTTCAGCAATTGATCTCTATTGATCCGGGTAACAGGTATGGGCGTTTTCTTTATGGAAGTTGGTCCGCCAACAGCCGTTACCGTTATGGCTTCATTTTCGATCACAGAAGAAAACATCATATAATTTTTCTCTGTTGCACCATTTATATCAAGATGCTCCACAATGGAGCGATATCCCTGGTATGATATTTCTACCAGGTTATGTCCGGCGGGGGTATTTTTAAAAACAAACCTGCCGGCACTATCCGTAACTGTTCCCATCTTCGCCTCCACCAATATTACAGAAGCGCCATAAAGTGGTTGGCCTGTTTTAGCATCTGTTATATTACCGGAGAATTGAGCTTTATTTTTCTGTTGACAAATGGAGATCAATGACACAAACAAAAAGCAAATGAAAAATATATATTTTTTCATGTAAACAGGATTCAATGAAATGATGATAATAAATAATGGGAACCAGGCCTAAAAATATTACATATGGGCGGGCGGTCCTTTATTATCCTGTGTTTGGTAGTTGCTATGCTGATAGGAATCACATGGGCTCTGCAAATAAAGGGCAATTTGCTCCTGTGGTATCAACGCGAATAGGGAAATGGTTGGAAAATAATCTGCCTTTACCACCAGGTTATCAAAATGGCAACTGAAACCTATGGGATGAAGGCAATGTTTTGATGTATTCGGATGATCACATTTAACCGGAACATCCACATGATCCGCAAATAAAGAATGCCATAAAGGTTTAGGGGTAATGCTGAAGGTGAATATCACCAGCAAAACAATAGAAAGGCATTTCCTTATGATGGTATAAAATCTCAAAAACTTTTTATCCCTATTTTCAATCAACAAAAATAAGGGGAAATGCTGATAAGCTGCAAAGCATAATCAGTAGAATTTGCTATAATAGCTTCATTTTATTGGATAAAGTAGTGAAAAAAATACAATCGGTCAGACGTAGGATACTGCCCCGCAATGTCAATGATTACAGCGTCAGACCGGGATACAAATCGCAACCCGGTCTGACCGTCTCGGGTCTGTCCGACGGCTGTTTAAACCTTTCTATTATGCTTTATCAACTACTTGTCAATAAATCCGTGAAGAAAATACAATCGGTCAGACGGCGGACCGTCGAGACCGGGCACGGTGGGCATCCCGTCGCTACCGCCCAAATGAATTTAGCAGCAATCTGATTCAATCAAACCTCTTTACCATCTTATGGCAATACGGTGTACCGTTTTCTTTTTCATAATACTTTTGATGATATTCTTCGGCCGGCCAGAATTTGGAAGCTTTTTGAACTTTAGTGGCCACATTATACCCTTTGGCTTTTAAAATACCGATAAGTTTTTCAGCCGTTTGCTTTTGGGACTCATTAGCGTAAAATACTACTGATAAATATTGAGCACCAATATCCGGCCCTTGGCCATTTTTCTGTGTGGGATCATGAATTTCAAAAAAGAGCTTTGCCATTTCTTCGTAGCTTGTGATGGCTGCATCATAGGTAACTTCAATCGCTTCCACATGTCCCGTTGCCTCATAACTCACTTCTTTATAAGTAGGATTATTTTTTGTGCCACCTGTATATCCCACTTCTGTTGAAACCACTCCTTTGGCATGTTGAAAATAATATTCCACACCCCAGAAACATCCACCGGCGAAAATGGCTTTCTCCAGCTTTCGCTGATCTTCTTTTTTGGGTGGAATTAAAAATCCCATGGCGCTAAATCCGGTAATAATAGCCAGGCCTGTTATAATTTTTTTCATACTTATTTTAGGGTTTCCTTTTGAAATCTGTAATATAATTACTTTTCAACGCCTCACAATAACACCGCAATGAAACAAAGGTTGCAAAGTTTGGGCAAGAACTTAAAATAACTGAAAAACTGAACCAGTTTCTATGTAAAAGGCACAAGTTTGGTTTAATTCAGGCATCTAAAACTATATCAGCATGATGTTGAAGATTCCTCAACCTCTCTAAAATTCCAAAGTGCTCATGCTCAAATCAGACCTTTAAATAAAGCTATTTAGTACTGCTTAGTAAAGTTTATCAAAAAATGAATTTAAGACCATTTGCATATATTTTTTTAAAGCTTTTTCTTTTTTGCTTTACTTTTTTGGCTATATCTCCGGGAAATTCTTTCGCCCAGCAAAACAGTCAGATCACCGGAAAAGTTATTGATGCCCGTGGCCCGCTTGAATTTGCAGATATCATCCTGTATAAAAAGACGGATACCACAAAACGTGTAGCATCCGTTTTATCAGATTCCACCGGTAACTTCATTTTTAAAAAAATCCCATCCGGCCTTTACATTGCCTCTGTTGAACTGGTAGGGTATAAACCCTATAAACTGGACATTGCCCTGAAAGAAAACAGTTCTTCATTGGACCTGGGTGTTATTGAATTGAAATCAGTTGGCGTCACATTGAATACCATTACCATCACTGCCCAGCGAAAGCAGATTCAAAAAACACCCCAGGGTTTCATTGTAAAAGCCGAGGATAATATCACCCAGGCAGCAGGCACCGCCAGTGATTTGCTGGCAAATACGCCAACCGTATTGGTTGATGCAGAAGGTGGCGTCAGCATTCGCGGAAAATCGCCCATGATTCTTATTAATGGCAGAAACTCGGTGTTGGGTTCAAAAAGCCTTGACCGTATTCCGGCAAGCAGTATCGAAAAAATAGAGATCATCAATAATCCATCAGCCCAATATGATGCAGATGCTGAGGGCGGTATCATCAATATTACACTGAAAAAAAATAGATTAAATGGAACAAATGGGGCTGTCTCCGTTGGTGGCGGATACGGTGCTTATGGCCGGTTTTCCAGTTCTTTCCAGCTAAATAACCAGTCGGGCAAATGGAACCTGGGGATGGCTTACGATAACAGGTTTGCTACCAGGGAACGGAAGATAGAAAGCAACAGGACCAATTTCGACAACCCGGAAAGTTATTACCTCAACCAGCAACGAACCGATAAAAGGACCGAACAAACCCATAACCTGCGGATGAATGTTGACTTCAATCCAAACCCCAAAAACGCCTGGGGCCTGGAAGCTATTTATGGTTTTGATGGACAGCATAATTATGAATCCCTGCAAAGCACCATCCGGAATCAGCAAAATGCTTTTATGAGCAGCAACCTGAGATTCTCTGATGAAAATTCAACAGAAAATGTATATGAACTCGCGTTAAACTATAGCCGAAAATTTGATAAGGAACGGAAGCTGTTTAGCGCCAGCATCAGCAATGCATATGGAAACGAAAAAGAAAATACAGATATCAATACACAATCACTCACCGAAAGTGTAAAACCCATTGGAGATCCCTACCTGCAAAGGACCAGCAATTACGAAAAAACCAATATTACCAATGCCCGGTTCGACTATACCATACCGGTAGGTGTACATGCGACAGTTGAAACAGGTTACAAGGGCATATTTCGCTGGCTGGATGCAGATTTCAGGAGCCTCTACGAAGAAAACAATGAATACATACTGGATTCTTCGGCCAGCAATATTTTCAGGTTTAACGAACAGGTGCATGCTGGTTACGTCCTCTACAAGTCATTTATAGGTGTAAAATCTTCCCCTAAATGGAAATATGATTTGGGTATCCGGCTGGAACAGGTTTTCAATCATGGGCAATCCGGTGGCGGCACAACGGATTTTAACAACAGTTACTTTAATTTTTTCCCTTCCGGCAACCTCGCATATTACCTGGCTAAAAATGATTTCCTGAAATGGACCTACAGCAGGCGTATCAACCGGCCGGGGCTTGGACAGCTTAATCCTTTTGTCGATATTACAGATTCACTCAATACTCATGGCGGTAACCCCTATCTAGATCCGGAGCTGGTGAATGCACTGGAAATGGGCTATAATAAAGACTGGAAACATGTGAACATGACTGCCAATGTATTTTTCCGAAGCGGAACCAATACCATACTACCCTATACGGTGGTTGACAGCTCCGGGGTTGCATTTACCCAGCCCAGAAATTTTGGTCATTCAACAACCATAGGATTTGAAGGGATTTTCTCCGCACAGGCAGATAAGATATGGAATGCGACCATCAGTATTTCTGCTTTCAACCAGGAAATAACCGGTAACCAGGATGGAAAAGACATCAGCAATCAAGCCTTCAGCTGGTATGTAAAAACCATCAACAATTTCAATTTCTGGAAAGGAAACAAATGGCAGATCGCTGCCAATTACCAGGCACCTACGGTTACACCACAGGGTAAGCGACTGGCGGTCTACAATGTAGATATGGGTATGCAACAAAAGATCATGAAGGGTAATGGCAGGATCGGTTTGACCATTACAGACATTTTCAATACACAAAAAAACGGGTTGATTGTAGAAGCGGATAATTTCCAGTCAAAGCGTGTTTTTAAGATAGATACCAGGGCGGTGATGTTGACCTTCGCCTATACCTTCGGGACATCATTTAAAGAGAAACTGATGGAGAATAAGTTCTTAAATGAATAACCGCTATGAAAAGTTAGCATCATTGCATGCTTCGTTTCGTTGCGGTTAAGGATTGGAAACTAAAAATGATGGGAGTCTATTCAATTCCGATCTTTCGGGGATCCGCCACAAATAATTTTTCCGCTTATGATCATTCCATTAATTTAGTAAAATGGTTATCATAAAAAGTCATGCCGATTTCGAATCATATTTAGGAAAGGAAATCGGTGTATCCTTCTGGCACAAAATAACCCAGGAACAAATCAACAAATTCGCTGATGCCACGCTCGACTATCAATGGATACATGTAGATACAGAAAGGGCCAAAACAGAAAGCCCTTTTAAAACAACCATTGCTCATGGCTACCTCACCCTGGCACTTGTACCATATTGCTGGAAACAAATTGTAGATGTGCAAAATCTTAAAATGGAAGTTAATTACGGAATCGAGCAGATCAAGTTTGGGCAGCCCGTGCTTGTAAACAGCGAAGTGCGTTGCAGGGTTTTACTTAAATCGATTGTAAACCTAAGGGGCATCACAAAGGCCACGCTATTTCTTCAACTGGAAATTAAAGACCAGCCCAAGCATGCCTTTACTGGTGAAGTAGTATTTCTTTACCATTTTATGTAAGCAACCTGTTTTCATCAATTAATTTTTTCTTCCCCGTTAAGTTTTTTGGCCTCCAATTTTGACACCTCTTTAACTGTAGGATTCCCGGAGAAAAACAAACCGCCATGAAACAAAGAATTCTTAGCATTCTTTGTTTCATGGCGGTTAAGGTTTTTTGCGGAGAGGGCGGGATTCGAACCCGCGATACCCTTTCAGGTATATACACTTTCCAGGCGTACCTCTTCAACCACTCGAGCACCTCTCCGTTAAAGGGGCTGCAAAAATAAGCTCTTTCACCCAAAAATATCAGAAATCCTTTTGCTTACCCTTTTCCAACAGGCATCTGTTTGACTCTCTATCAAAACTAAAACCGGCAGGGGTGCTGCGATGTACCAATGCTGCTTTCAAATCCTTTATGATAATCTTTCCCCGGTATACAACTGAACATGCCATGTAATGTCATTATCCTTGAATAATTTTTAACAAAATGAGCTATTCTTTGAACACGCCAGGTTTCTACCCCTTTAATAAGTAAACAGATTAAATTATTATTAATTCAATATGATTTTTTTAGGAAATTTGCAGCCATCATTACCTCAATAATTCAATTGCATGATCCTACAACCTGTTCCTACAGTTCAAACTATAGATGCAGATACGTTCAGGCGTGAATTTTACCTGCCGCAGAAACCATTGGTCATTAAAGACCTGGCAAAATCATGGCCGGCATACCATAAATGGAACTGGGACTACCTCCGCCAGGTAGTGGGCCATAAAAAAGTGGGACTATATAATAATGTAAAAAGTGATGCCTATACTCCGATCAACAAAGCGGATGATTATAAAACATTTGGCGAGTATATTGATATGATCGAAAAAGGTCCGGCCGAATGGCGGATATTTTTATTCAACATTTTTGAACACGCTCCCCAGCTTAAAAATGATTTTACCTGGCCCGATGAACTGATGAAGGGATTTGTAAAAAGATATCCCATGCTTTTTACCGGAGGTGAAGGCAGTATAACCCATATGCATTTTGACATCGACCTGAGCAATATACTGCACACACAATTTGTAGGCAGAAAAAAAGTGCTTCTGTTTCCATTTGAGGAGCAATATAAATTATACAGAAAGCCTTTTGAAGTATTGAGCCTGGCAGACTTTACACATTTCAACCGCGAAGACAGCAAGGTTGACTACACAAAATTCCCAGCGCTGAAAAGCGCTAAAGGTTATGAGATCACATTGGAACATGGAGATACCCTCTTCATGCCTGCCGGTTACTGGCATCATATGGAATACCTGGAAAGTGGATTTGCCATTAGCTTACGTGCAATGAATGACTCCCTTGCCGGCAAACTAAAAGGCTTATCGAATATTGTACTGATGCGTCATATAGATACCCTGCTGAAAAAATCCATGCCAGGTCATTGGTACACTTTCAAAGAGAAAAAGAGTTTTGCAAAAGCCCAAAAGCAATTGGATCCAATGTAAAAGTTGCTTCATTGCGCCTTTTTACTTCTATATAACTAAAACTCAAAAATAAATTCACGCAAAGACACAAAGAAAAATAAAAGGCGCGAAAAAAGTTTCATCCTATACATCTTTGCGGTTAGTGTATTTACCAACTCACCCCCGACCTCTCTCTTCCAGAGAGGGGTGCCAAGCATTGCAACATCACTCTAAAATTAGATGTTTACTATGCTCCAGTAACATACCTTCAACTTCCTTATTCCTTATTTCTCATTCCTTATTCCTTATTTCTCAGCGGTAGGTTAACTGAAAATCTTCTCCGCATTTTTCGTTGTAATCTCAGCCACTTCCTCCACATTCTTTCCAGAAATGATGGCTAATTTTTCCACGACATATTTCAAATAAGCCGGCTCATTTCGTTTACCCCTGAACGGTACCGGGGTCAGGTAAGGGGCATCGGTTTCCAATACCACCCTGTCAAGGCCAAGCTTTTGAATTACTGGCTCCAGTCCCCCGTTCTTATAAGTAACCACCCCGCCAATCCCCAGGTAAAAACCCAGATCGATGATCTTTTCTGCCTGCTCCACCGTACCGGAGAAACAATGAAATATGCCAGTCAAACTGCCATCCTGGTGCCCCTGAACGAGAGAAATACATTCATCCATGGATTTACGGGAATGAATTACCAGGGGCATTCCAAATTGAAGTGCCCAGTCTGCCTGTATATGAAAAGCATCATATTGTTCCTTTTCAAAACTCGTATCCCAGAAAAAATCCAATCCAACCTCCCCTATTGCTGCAAACTTTCTTTTATCCAGCCATTCCCGCATAACGGACAGTTCTGCCTTATAATTGGCCTTTACCGAACAGGGATGCAGTCCCATCATAGCCATACACTGGCCCGGATAAGCTGATTCCAGCGCCAGCATATCCGGAATGACGCCCAAATCGATATTGGGCAGGTAAAATTTCCCCACGCCTTCATCCATCGCCCGTTGGATTACTTCCGGGCTATCTTCTTTAAAATCATCTAAATAGAGGTGACAATGGGTATCTGTCAGGTTCATTATTACATTTTATGACATAAAGATCAAAAAAAATATCCGTTTGCTTTAAACCACTAATATCAAAGCAAGTCAAACCCTTGCTATTAACAAAACATTGAACAATCAAAATCACCTTTTATGAAAATGAACAAAAAAGCAGCCCTGATTATTCCGGGCCTCATGCTCTGCATGATCTTACTGATGGTATCATGCCAAAAAGAAAAAAGTACGATCAATGATCCTTCAGATGTAGAAGCCGTTGTTTCCGGATCTACAGAAGAAACTGTTCAGGATGCAACATATAATGAAGTATTTGATGATGTTGCCGGTATAGACGATGCAAGTGCCGGTGAAGACCTGGGCCTGTATGGCATAGACGGCGATGGCATATTCTCCAATGAAGCAGCAGGCGGCAGCAGCGATCTGCAAAATGAACCAACCACACGTTGCTTCAGCGTTACAGTTGTTCCAAAAGATAAAGGCGTTTTCCCAAAAACCGTTACTATTGACTTTGGCGCTGGTTGTGAAGTAAGGGGTCATTTACGTAAGGGCAAGATAATAATTGTGTATACCGGTCGGTTACACAAACCAGGTAGTATGGCCGTAACAAAATTTGAGAACTTCTATATAGACCAGTTCAGGATCGAGGGCGAGCATACTACTAAAAATATTACCTTACCCGGAAGCAATTACAGGGTATTCACCACCCAAATCGTTGACGGTAAGATCACCAATACGGACAATGGAAAATGGTGCTTATGGAACGTTTTCCACACCATAAAACAGACTGATGGAAATGGTACCCCATTCTTCCCTAAGGACGACATTTTCTCGATCACCGGAACCCGGAAAGTGGAATGTTCTGATGGCAAATCAAAAACCAGCGAAATCACCGAAGCCCTGATTAAAAAATTCACTTGTAAATGGATCGTAAAAGGGGTGGTAAAAATTACCCTGAACAAGACCCAGGGTGTCCTGGACTATGGTGACGGATCTTGCGATAACAAAGCTACCATCACGGTGGACGGGGTTTCCAGGGACATTACCTTACGTTAAAAAAAAATTGTATAAATAAAAAAGAATTGTACCTTTCATGAAGTTTTCATAGGGTACGGATTAAAAACGGGCCAGGGTGTCTACCCAGGCCCAAATTTTTTTAGGCTGTCAACCAACCCTTTATCAACCTTAACCGGCCTATAAAGCCCTGCCTTCCAATCCTTCCAAAGCCATCTTTTTGAGTACTTCCGGTAACGCATACCTTAAACGGGGTTCTGCTTTTCGGCTATCGTGAAAGGTTATGATGGCTCCCGGCCTTAGATTTACAGCTACATTTTGATAGCATTTTTCAGGTTTTATTCCGGTATCGAAGTCGCCGCTTAACACGGTCCACATGATCATTTTCATATTAAATCCTGATTCCCGGAGGCACTTCATCTGGTACCTGGTTGCCCGCCCGTAAGGTGGCCTGAACAAATCTGACCGGATATACCTGGCCGCTTCCTGTACATCATTCAGATATGCATCATCCTTTACTTTCCATCCGCTGAGGTGATTTTGTGTATGATTCCCTACAGAATGGCCTTCCGCCAATATGCGATGATAGATTTCCGGATATAAAACCACATTCTTTCCAATACAAAAAAAAGTAGCTTTTACCCGGTATTCAGCCAGAATATCCAGAACATAAGGCGTGACCACAGGGTCAGGCCCATCATCAAAAGTCAGATAAACAGCATTGTCATCCCCGGGCATCTCCCAGGTACAACCGGGATACATCAACTTAAGCCACCAGGGAGTTTTTACAGGATAAAACATGAGCAAATATAGGTAGCAGTCGCCAGTAGCCAGTCACCAGTCGGCAAAAACAGCCCTGCTAAATAGCAAAGATGTTTTAATATGATCACCTAAAGTTTACGATTAAAGCTATTTCCCAGGCATTACTGAATTTAATTTGGCGACTGGTGACTGCTCCCTATTTACTTTCACCTAAAAGTTTACGATTAAAGCTATTTCCCAGACTTTCCAGAATGTAAGTTGGCGACTGTCTACTGGCTCCTGGCGACTGCTCCCTATTTACGTTCACCTAAAGTTTACGATCAAAGCTATTTTCCAGACTTTCCAGAATGTAAGTTGGCGACTGGTGACTGGCTACTGGCGACTGCTACTTATCTTTGCCCCATGAGTTCAACAAAAGTAAGGGTTCGTTTTGCACCAAGCCCAACAGGGGGATTACACCTCGGGGGAGTCCGTACCGTATTATATAATTATCTCTTCGCCCGACACCATGGCGGAGATTTTGTTTTGCGCATTGAAGATACAGACCAGTCGAGGTTTGTTCCCGGTGCCGAAGATTATATCATGGATTGTCTCAAATGGTGCGGGCTGATCCCCGACGAAAGTCCGCTGAGAGGTGGCCCATTTGCCCCTTACAGGCAAAGTGAAAGAAAAGAAAGCTATCGTCAATACGCAGAACAACTGGTTATACAAGGCTATGCCTATTATGCCTTCGATACTACAGAAGAGCTCGAACACATGAGGGAAAAGTTTAAATCAGACCCAAACCCCTCTCCCCAGTATGATGCGAAGCTGCGAAACCACATGCGTAACTCCATTTCATTACCTGCCGAAGAGGTAAAAAAATTACTGGATGCAGGCACGCCTCATGTTATCCGCATCAGGATGCCGGAAAATGAAGAAATTCATTTTGATGATATGGTGCGCGGCCATGTAAGTTTCGCTACCAATTCTGTTGATGATAAAGTTTTATTAAAGGCAGATGGTATGCCTACCTACCACCTGGCAGTTGTGGTGGACGATTATCTGATGAAGATCACCCATGCTTTCAGGGGCGAAGAATGGTTGCCTTCTGCACCCGTACATCTCCTGCTCTGGAAATACCTCGGCTGGGAAAACAGTATGCCCCAGTGGGCCCACCTACCTCTTATTCTAAAACCTGATGGACATGGCAAGCTGAGTAAACGAGACGGCGACAGGCTTGGATTTCCGGTATTTGCCATGAACTGGACCGATCCCAAAACAGGAGAACTCACAGAAGGATTCCGTGAAAAAGGTTTTCTGCCTGAAGCTTTTATCAATATGTTGGCAGTGCTGGGCTGGAATGATGGATCTGAGCAAGAGCTCTTTTCACTGGATGAACTGGTGGAAAAATTTTCTATTGGCAGGGTACATAAAGGTGGTGCAAAATTCGATTATGAAAAAGCCAAATGGTTCAACCACGAATGGATCAAAAAGTCTGATACCGAAAGACTGTTACCCGATGTAAAAAAAGTGTTCCGGGATAAAGGAATTGATATCAGCAATGATACACTTGAAAAGATCATTCCATTGCTGAAAGAGAGATGCACTTTACTACCCGAGTTTTTTGAACAGGGCAGTTTCTTTGTCATCAGGCCGGAAACATACGACCTGCCTGCGGTTCAGCCAAAATGGAGCGAGCAGAAAAAAACCTTCTTTATACAATGGATTGAATCCCTGAAAGATTTACAGGAATGGAATTTTGCTTCATTGGAGACCAGTTTCAAAGAAAAAGCTGCCAACAGTGAAATTAAACCAGGAGAACTTTTATTGCCTTTACGCATCATGCTGGTTGGCGGGAAATTTGGTCCTGCTGCATTTGACATTGCAGTTGTATTGGGAAGGGATGAAACCATTGGCCGGATCAAAGCGGCCTTAGAAGTTTTCTGATGCTATCTTCATAATGGTTCATCATGATCAAGCCAAACCATATCATCATTGGAATTGCGATTGTAAAA
>JAHEEX010000280.1 GCA_024640465.1 Sphingobacteriales bacterium
AGCAATCGCGTTGAGCGATTACTGGGGGACCTTGATTTTTCTTTTCCGGAAGGGATACACGCCATAGGCCGACTGGATAAGGATTCCGAAGGTTTATTGATCCTTACAACGAATAAGAAAATAACCCGTTTGCTTTTTCAGTCAAAGGAGCCGCATAAAAGGGTATACCTGGTGCAGGTAAGGTATATTGTAACTGACGAAGATTTATTGAAGTTAAGAACAGGTGTTGAAATACAGGTAAGCGGTGGTGGGTATTACCTAACGCCACCTTGCGCTGTTGATATTATTGATGAACCACAGGGTATATTGCCTGCTGATTTTCCAATCAGTACATATCAGCCTTATACCTGGTTGAGTATGACTTTAACTGAAGGCAAATTCAGGCAGGTTAGAAAAATGGTTGAAGCCGTGCGGCACCGATGTGTTAGGTTGATCCGCGAATCCATTGAGGACCTTCACCTGGATGGAATGAAGCCGGGAGAAGTAAGGGAATTAAATGAAAGGGATTTCTTTGATAAATTAAAAATATAGCCGGGCTCATGCATCTTCTTTCCTTTGTGACATTGCGGTGTATATAATCTGAACCATGATTTGGGTGGATTTTTGGGATTAATTGGATAACAGCCAAATACATTAAATCCGAAGTAATAAAGACTCTCTCTGCGAAACCGCCGCGTTCTCTGTTTCTCCGCGGTGAAAATTTATTGAAATAAATTAAAAAAACCGATTTGGTTCTTAACACCGAATCTTTGCGGTTTAAATTATAATGAATCAAAAAAAGCAAACTCTTTTTTATATAATCCCTGTTGCTGCCCTGTTTTTTCATCTAAGACCATGATATGTCCCATGGCCTTATCGTAAGCCTTCCATTCTGGCAATCCTTTTCCATTTGGATTACCCGTTTTTATGAAATTGACCCAATAGCCATTCATTAATTTTTCCATGTCAAAGTCCCTTTGCTGCCAGGGACGTTTCCAATGTGCCAGGGTATGATATGCAAAAGGTACTTCTGAAGTATGGAAGGCTCCGTAATTGGGAAAGCCGGGTTTGTCTGTTGGCACAAACCGGAATTCATATATGTAAGACGGCTGTTTGTTATACATACTCCATTTGTGAGCAGAGATGCCGGCAAATTGCATGAGGCCATTTATTTCCTGTGATCTTTTTAATTCACTGGCTGATGATGTAGGAAAGAGTTCTAAAAATGTTGTTGATTTATCCCCATAAAGCTGATGAGCATTGCTTATGAATTTTTCAGCAGATGAACTTGCCGGATCCATTAATCCGCCATCACCGGTTACCCATCCGGTAAGCAAAGCAACATCATTATGTGCGCCGGCTTTGAAAAATGAATCAAGATTTTGAGGTAAAACCACATTATCTAATACAGGTGAAAAACTACCCCAGGGCATTTTGGCAGACAGAGCCTGTATTTCATCTTCAGTTTTATTCCTGAGCTCACTCATTGAAGTAATGCCCAATTTTTGTAATGCCGCTTTACTGTCTGCTTCCGCTACAGATTTGGGTTTTAAAAAACGGCCATTCAATATTCCGCCGCTTTGTGCAATAGCCTGCTGAAACATACCCTTTGCCAAAGGAGATGCTACCAGTGCATTGACACTGAATGAACCTGCCGACTGGCCAGCAATGGTCACCTGGAGTGGATTGCCACCAAATGCTGTAATGTTTTTTTGTACCCATTGCAGGGCGGCAATCTGGTCCAGGATACCGAGGTTGCCCGAGGAGTATTGTTCCGAATTAGCGGTCAACTCATCATGAGCCAGGAATCCGAATATCCCTAACCGGTAGTTAATGCTAACAAATACAATTCCATTTTTTGCCATTTCTTCCCCATCATATACAGCACAGGATGCTGCACCACCTGTGAAGCCCCCGCCATGTATCCAAACTAATACAGGGAAAGGCCCTTTCCCTTTTTTTGCAGGCGACCAGATATTTAGGTATAGGCAATCTTCGCTCAAAGGTTTTGGCGGAGCAATGAATTCTTCTGTCCACATCATAAAGGGCACGGGATCAGACTGCATGGCACTGGCAGAAAAGTTGGTACATTTTTTTATACCTGTCCATGATTTTAATTCTTGAGGAGCCTTCCATCGCAATTCCCCGACCGGCGGTGCTGCATAGGGAACACCTTTGAAAATCGACACATTTCCGTTTTGTAAACCCCCGACAGTCCCTGCTGTTGTTTGAATATTGATTGGTTGTCCAAAAACGTTGATCTTGCTTGTTACACAAAGAATCATCACTAAGATGATGCAGTTTTTTTTCATTTTCATGCTATGTGGAAATTAATCAAATATACTTTACACTTAAGGGAAAATTTTCTCTATGAATAGGTTTATCACTTCAACCAGGATGAGTATGATGATGATCCACTCTAACACTGTACTTTTCCTGTGTTGCATAATATCTTTGAAGAGATCAAGGTTTTCTTTTACAATTTCCAGCCCTTCATGAATATTTCGAAACCTTACCTGCAGGTCAAATGTGTTTTTAAGGCTGATATCTACTTTATTTAAGACCTCATTTTCCCAGGTAACATCCGGTGAATCAAAAATGTAGAGGTTCTCTGCAATCTTATTTTTCAGGTTAAGTGTGCGGCCAATATATTTTTTCAGGTTTTTCCCCGAAATGTCGAGCTTCCCTTTTTTCTCTAAAATCTGTGTATGGTAATTGGTCTCTTCCAGCAGGGCATTTGTTTGGTTTGAATAATAATCGAGCGCAACTGATTGGGAAACATTCAGCATGATTAGCCTTAAAACTTCAACTTCTGCATTCAGTATCTCCACTTTATTGTATCCAAAACGAAATTCCTTAGCTCCTGTTTCAATTATCAGTTCTTCGAATAGTTTATTGCTGAATATATTTTTGCAATAAGGTGAAATGAATTGGATGAATTCTGCAATTTTGATTTCATCGTAGTTAAGAAAACAAACCACGCCATATTTAAATACGTATATGCATTTATGTTCTTCGATGCTATAGAAAAGTTCATCACTGTCAAAAGCGTATACTTCAACAGGAAAAGCTGTTTTAAAGGCTTTTAAGTCGATACTGTCTGCAATTTGATAGGATAATGCTTTAAGTTGCATATGATTACAATTATGATAGGCACTGCTAATCTACGAATAGTAAATTAAATGAATTGTACCATAAAGAGTGGACGATGAAAGGATCGAAAAATAAATTTTGCCAATTTCCAAATCTATCGTAATATTGCGATGTAATGGGACTTACAAAAACGGAGATATTTACGGAAAAGCAGAACAGGCTTGCCACAATGATGAAAGCACTGGCGCATCCTGCAAGGATTGCCATTTTGCAGGAGCTCATTAAAACCAATGCTTGTGTGTGCGGGGATCTGGTAACTGATCTCGGGCTTGCACAGGCAACCATCTCGCAACATTTAAAAGAATTGAAAAATGCGGGCCTTATTAAAGGCAGTATTGAGGGAACGCGAGTATGTTATTGTATCAATAATAAGGTATGGAAACAGTACATGAAGGAATTTGAAAGTTTGTTTTCAAGTTATGAAATGAGCGAAACCTGTTGTTGATTTTTTTACCCATAACCATCGTAATATTACAATTAAAGAGTGATGTGTTTTTAAAAAAAAATAAAGGCCACAGAGGGCCACGGAGAAAATAGAGAACCACGAAGATAGGTATTTCTCTGTGGCCCTCAATCTGCTCTGCGGTTCTCTGTGGGCTAAAAGAGTCAAAATTAAATACACTATATCTATTCAATTATTTTAAATATGCAATTATGCAAACAGCTGAGGATCTTAAAGAAATAGTCAGACAGAAATACAGTGAGATTGCTCTTCAGGATAAAGATACCAATGCTTCATCCTGCTGTGGAGCCGGAGGGTGCAGTACCGAAGTGTATAATATCATGAGTGAAGATTATACAACCATGCACGGTTATAACCCTGATGCTGATTTGGGATTGGGTTGTGGATTACCTACCCAGTTTGCCAAAATAAAGAAAGGAGATGTTGTGATCGATCTTGGATCTGGAGCAGG
>JAHEEX010000281.1 GCA_024640465.1 Sphingobacteriales bacterium
ACGCCGCCAACCCAATAAGATTTTGACACTTCATCATAAGTTATACAAGACCATTCTATATCGTCAATTGGGTTTGCAACCTGGGTCCATTTACCATTTACCCTGCAATAAGTAAGATTATGTGCCGTAAAATGCAATCTCACAAAAACATACTGATCATTTGCAACTGCCACGTTGGTTACATGGTAAGGTATTTCAGCAATCAATGAAGCTTTGGTACTTTCCCCATTGATAAAATAAAGTCCATTCATATCAACCTGCAATACCAATCCATTTAAAAATGGCTTCGTATAGTGTGCGCTTACATCAAAAGTATGAATGCTGCTATCATGTAAATCCAGTGAGTTCTTTCTTCTCTTTCCGGTTTGAAGATCGAGTTCAAACATAGTTTGCTCCTCCCAATTAAACAACCAGGCTTTTTGTGATGTTTTATTTATGCCCAGTGGAAAAATCTTTTCTCTCTTGCCCCTTTTCCCATTTTCATATTCCCAGGTGCCAAAATCTTCTGTAACCGGATCATAGCTAAAGATTCCTTCTAATGCACCAATCCAAATTTTTCCATTTACCCCTAAGGAGAAATTTTGAATCCGATCCGGTGCGGGGTGGTCTACATGTTTAAATGATGAACTGTATTGTTTTACTGAGGGCGATATGGGTACCAGTTGGTCAATTCCTTTCTTACTCAAATAGCTTATCCATACCATACCTTCAGGATCAAAATACATGCGCATGTTCCAGTCTGATAATTTTTCCTGGATTTTCGGATCCTTGCTAAAAGGCTCCATTGTTTGATTACCGGGATCATACAAAAGAATCCCGGCCGGCATGGTTGCCAGCCAGATAATTCCATCAGGGGCAATTGCAATCCCTGCCTGCGGAAAATAATTTTTCACCGAAACGTATGGTTTCACGATATCCGGTCGGCTGAATTTTTTGTATGCCAGATCAAAAAACACCAGCCCGTCGGGACTGTTTAGCCACAATCCATGCAGTTTTTTATCGTAACACATACCTGCCGAAAAATGGCTATGGTCTTTTTTTCTGTCAAAACAAGGCCATGTATAATCACGTACAGTCTTATCCGGTAGTGAGACCTGTACCAAACCGGAGCTTGTTTGCTGATCTTCACCATTCAGCATCCAGATACTGTTTGATGCGCTGTCAAAAACCGAAGATGCCATTATCACCTGATTCTTCCATGCTTGCCGGGGCGGCAATGTAATGAGGACCTTTCGTTGCAAAGACTGCAAATCAAATTGTGTAATACAACGGGCAGATTCCAAACAATAAACTTTATCCCGGGTCGACCAGAATGGAATGATTGTTGTAAGGTCTGAATATGCAGTAACAATGGTAGGCATGCTATGAAAAGAATCTGCCATGCCGTTGTAATGCACAATCCCCTTATTTGTCCCGATCCAGATATTACGAAGGCTGTCTTCAACCATCGATAAGCAATGGGAACCGATGATGGTTCCGGATTCATTTTCCCCGGTGTAGTACGATTTGAAAGTATTCCCATCAAACCTATTCAAACCAACTGGGCTGCCTATCCATAAAAATCCATTAACATCTTTCAACATGGTATTTTTATATCCCAAAGTCAGTCCGTCCTTTGAATCCCAGTGCACAACCCTGAATCCAGTTATGGAAGGTTTATTTAACTCGCTCTGTGCAAAAATGAACGGGGCATTACATATCCCGAAAATAGGAATGGTAAGGAATGAAATCCTTTGCCGTAAAAACCGGAAAACCCACAGTAGGATATGATCAGGTTTATGCATGGATCGGTGAGTTGTCTTAAAGTTAATCAATCCATTTATGAACTGTAACTAAAACACTTAAATTACAAATGCCCGGGCAACATGTACAGTGGCAATGAGTAGTTAGCGATTCATAACTATATTTGGCAAAAGAATTAGTTTTATCACGGGAAATTAAAGTACCAAAGGACTAACATTGCCAGATAATTCATCTAAAAGATATCAGAAATAAGTAGAATTCATCACTTTTACAATATATTTTATTTACCATGGATCAATACAACCCTTACCAATCAAATGAAGATCGCTATGAGAGCATGCAATACCGTCGTTGTGGACATAGCGGCTTGAAGTTACCATTACTCTCCATGGGTTTATGGCACAATTTCGGATTTATCGACAATTTTGAAAATGCCCGGAGCATGCTTCGCACAGCATTTAATTGTGGCATAACCCATTTTGACCTGGCCAATAATTACGGACCTCCGGCAGGCTCGGCTGAAGAAAATTTTGGCCGGATCTTTAAAAAGGATTTCCAGTCTTACAGGGATGAACTCATCATTTCCAGCAAAGCTGGATGGGGCATGTGGCCCGGGCCTTATGGCGACTGGGGTTCTAAAAAATACCTTACCGCCAGCCTTGATCAAAGCCTGAAAAGGATGGGGCTTGATTATGTTGACATCTTCTACCATCATCGGCCGGATCCGGAAACCCCGCTTGAAGAAACGATGCGGGCGCTTGACCTTTTTGTAAGGCAGGGTAAAGCGCTTTATGTGGGCATCTCCAGTTATAATGCCGAAGATACTGCCAGAGCGTATGCGATCTTAGAGGAGCTCGGTACACCTTTACTGATCCACCAGCCAAAATACTCTATGCTTGACCGTTGGGTGGAAAATGGATTGCTGGAGGTATTAGGCAATAAAGGAGTTGGATGCATTACGTTTTCTTCTCTTGCCCAGGGGCTTCTGACCAATAAATATCTTAAAGGAATTCCGGAAGGTTCAAGAGCCGCCAGTGGCCGTGGAAATGGCGCATTGGAATCGGGTGCCATTTCAGAATCCACCCTTAATAAAATCAGGAAACTGAACGACATGGCCATTCACAGGGGACAGTCATTGGCACAAATGGCGCTCGCCTGGGTATTGAAAGATGAAAGAATTACTTCCGTCATCATTGGGGCCAGCAGGCCTGAGCAAATCCTGGATTCCATTGCTTGTATGGATAACTTGCAATTTACCATTGTTGAATTGGAGACCATTGAAACAATCCTGAAGGGATAAGATTTTAAAGTTTGAAATATAACAAGTTAAGCTATTAAATTGCAAAATTTAAGGGCATTAGAAATTCACTATAAACCAATTAAAAATTGCCATTCTTGGTATTCAGGCGAATCAAACCTGAACATTTATTATCGTGACTGGGTTGGATTTACTTTTATTATAGCAAAGAGGATACATTGTTTTGTAATGATAATTGTATTTTCGAAAAGAATGAAACCCGAAATACCAGGCCACAGAGGGCCACGGAGGAAATAGAGAAACACAGAGGAATACAGGATATATTCTGTGGCCCTCCGTTTTTTCTCTGTGGCTCTCTGCGGGCTGAAATTTTTCATGAGCCAGGAACAATCCACTAAATTACCCTCTACATCATTGATTTGGTTTAGTATAAAATTTAATAGCACAACTCGTTAGAATTATAGTTTAAAATGTAAATACATTGTTTTCCTGATGAATGTCATTTTAATTATGGCACGGGTAAATCATCTTTACCCAAATCAGGATGATATATGCATACTATAATTGAGCCCTTCAAAATAAAATCCGTTGAACCGATCCATTTTAATACACAAGATGAACGCATAAATATTCTGGAGAAAGCATGCTTCAACCCTTTTCTGATTGCAGCAGATGATGTATTGATCGATCTGTTAACAGACAGTGGTACAAGCGCCATGAGCAGTGATCAATGGGCGGGCATTATGAAAGGCGATGAATCATATGCCGGAAGTTCCAGTTTTTTTCATTTTGAAAAAACAGTGCAGGAATTAACCGGTATGCCTTTTATCATTCCTACACACCAGGGCAGGGCTGCAGAAAAAATCCTCTTTAGCATCACGGGAGGCAAGGGCAAATTTTTTGTCAGCAATACTTTATTTGATACCACGCGCGCCAATATTGAATTCTCCGGTGCCGAAGGCATAGACCTGATTTGCGAAGAAGGAAAGCATCCGGCCATACCTGCACCGTTCAA
>JAHEEX010000112.1 GCA_024640465.1 Sphingobacteriales bacterium
ATTCATCGTTCAGTTGAAAAAAGCAGGGGCTACACTATACCGGACTGGGCATACCGCGATGTTTTATTTATGCTCATTCATTATTCCATTGCATCATTTGAATTACTGGAAAGAAAACTCACTGATGAAGAAAAAGAAGAAGTATATAATGTTTTTCTAAGAATTGGAACCAGGATGGAACTGAAAGACCTGCCGGAAACTTACGAATCATGGATTCCAGTTAGGCAGCAACATATGTATTCGGATCTTTCAAAAAGCGATTATTCAACAGATCTGTTCAAGCAATACAAAAAGCACCTGGGTGCATTCCGATATAAAGTGTTGCTCGAAGCACAAAAACTGGTTGTACCAGCACGCGTTTCTGAATTACTTAATTTCAGTTTCATCACCTGGATGGTGCCGGTTGTTCCTGTGTATAAGGTAAGCAGATTCTTAAAATCCGATTCACTTATCAGAGCAATCCTGCTGCCAAAAGCATATAAAAAGCAAATTCTTGCACTTGATATTTCAGCGTAAAAACATAAGATAATTATGGAGATGGCTTTTATGTTTTTTATATTTACCATACTCCTGATAAAAATCATATTTCTCCTAAGGTTTGATGAATAGCTTTGCCTGAGAATCTTTAACATGAAGCCCGGTTTATTAACCACATCGGCGGAACTCTCTAAAACAGACCCAAGAGTTAAACTCATCGCCGCTAAGATCAAAAAAGAAAATGCCAGGCCGGAAGCGTTAATAGAAATACTGCATACTGCGCAAAATGCATATGGGTATTTGCCTATGAATGTTCTGTCCTATATAACCCATTCACTGCACCTGCCTCCATCCCGTGTATACGCTGCCGTTACCTTTTATCATTTTTTCTCTTTAAAATCAAAAGGGGAGCATACCTGCCTGGTCTGCACGGGTACCGCATGTTACGTAAAAGGAGCTCAGGCTATCCTGCATGAACTGGAAAAACAATTTGGCATAAAAGCGGGTCATGTTACTGCAGACCAAAAGCTGGGCATACAGGTTGCGCGTTGTGTTGGTGCATGTGGATTGGCACCGGTTGTTGTACTTGATGATGTAGTAGAGGCAAAGGTAAACGCCGATCAGATTATACAGGAGATCAGGGCTAAAATAAGTTAGTTATGAACCGACAGGAACTTCATACCATGGCCATAAAAGCAAGGGAGCAGCAAGCATCCTGTAAACATAAAATTGGTGTTTGTTGCGGGGCCGGTTGTATTTCCATCGGCGCAGAAGAGGTGTTAAAAAAAATGCAGGAAGACGTCAAAGCCAGGGGGCTGGAGAGTGAAGTAGCTGTAGTTCCAACTGGTTGTATGGGTCCTTGTAACCAGGGGCCATTGGTGAAATACCTTCCGGAGAATACGATTTATCAAAAGGTAAATGCTGCATCTGTTGCAGAATTCAACCAGGCACAGCTTGTTGAAGGAAAACCAATTTTGTCCTCCCTCATCTTTGCAGATTCCAGGACAAAACCATTTATCAACGCTGCAGAAGATCCATTCTTTCATAAACAACTGAAAATCGCTCTAAAAGATTGCGGTGAATTGAATCCGGAAGATATTGATGATTACCTGGTGCATGGCGGTTACACAGCCCTGTCAAAAGTACTCTTTCAAATGTCGGCTGAAGAAGTTATTGCTGAGATGAAACAGAGTCGCCTGCGTGGCAGGGGTGGGGCGGGATATCCTACCGGATTCAAATGGGAAACGGTGTATAAATATGTCAGCGATCAGAAATATGTGATATGTAATGGAGATGAGGGTGATCCCGGTGCATTTATGGATCGTAGTGTGTTGGAAGGTAACCCGCACAGGGTTTTGGAAGGTATGGCCATCGCCGCTTTTGCAATTGGTGCTAATAAAGGATATGCATATATCCGTGGCGAATATCCACTGGCTATAAAAAGAATCGAACTTGCCATTAAGCAGGCAAAGAAAATAGGATTACTGGGTTCAAATATTTTAGGCAGTTCGTTTTCCTTTGAAGTTGAAGTACGGATTGGTGCGGGCGCATTTGTTTGTGGAGAGGAAACGGCGTTAATTGCCTCGATTGAAGGTAAGCGCGGAACACCCCGGCCAAGGCCTCCGTTCCCGGCTGAATCTGGATTATGGGGTAAGCCAACTTTAATAAATAATGTTGAAACTTTTGCTGCCATTGTTCCCATCATTAATAATGGTGGTGAGTGGTACAGTGAAATAGGCACACCCAAAAGCGCCGGAACAAAAGTATTCGCACTTGCCGGTAAAATCAATAATGCCGGTTTGATCGAAGTTGCCATGGGCACCACCCTTAGGGAAATTGTGTATGATATTGGTGGCGGAATACAAGGTGAAGGGCAATTCAAAGCAGCACAAACCGGCGGGCCATCCGGTGGATGTATACCCGCTTCACACCTTGATGTTAAAATGGACTATGAAGCACTGGTGAGCCTCGGTTCTATTATGGGTTCCGGCGGATTGATCATCATGGATGAGCAATCAGATATGGTGGATGTAGCACGTTTCTTCATGGAATTCTGTATGGATGAAAGTTGTGGTAAATGTGTGCCTTGCAGGGTTGGTACAAAAATGATGCATGACCTGCTGGAGAAAATTTACATGGGGAGTGCCACAAAGCTCGACCTGGACAGGTTGGAAGAACTGGCGATCTATGTTCGGGAGGCAAGTCTCTGCGGACTTGGTGCATCGGCACCCAATCCATTTATGAGCACCCTTCGGCATTTCCGCGAAGAGTATGAAAATAAAATTCAACCTGAAGTACAATTAGTAAAAGGAATATGACAACTCTGGATATTTATATTGATGATAAACCGTTGAAAGTTGAACCGGGGAAAACGATTCTTGAAGTTTGCCGGGAGAATGATATTGATATACCTACAATGTGTCATCTTGATGGATTGACGGATGTCGGGGCCTGTCGCTTATGCCTGGTGGAGATTGAAGGCGTAAATAAATTGCAATCATCCTGTACCACTAAAGTATCTGCCAATATGGTTATCCATACCCAAACGGAAAGGCTTAAACGATATCGCAGGATCACGACTGAATTATTTTTTGCGGAGAGAAATCATATCTGTGCAGTATGTGTGGCAAATGGAAATTGTGAATTGCAGCAATTAGGATATAAGGTTGGCATGGACCATATCAGGTATCCGTACCTGTTCCCTTCCTGTGAAGTAGATACATCACACGATTATATGGTAATGGACCATAACCGTTGTATCATGTGCACCCGATGTGTGCGGGTATGCGGGGAAGTGGAAGGAGCCTATAACTGGGATGTGATGAACCGGGGGTTCAATGTGCGCATCATTTCCGATTTCAATACCCCCTGGGGAGAATCAGGTACATGCACTTCATGCGGTAAGTGTATGCATGCCTGCCCAACCGGAGCCATTTGGCCCAAATCATTATCAGGGGAGCAGCTGCATAAAAATCCGGAAATGATCAGCGAGTTGGTGAAGAAACGGAAAATGAATTTATGAGAAAGAGCAACAAGAATGCCGCTCCTCCGGAGCTCAAAGGCAGGAATGTCATTGTGCTACAAGAATATCGCTCCTCCGGAGCTCAATGGCAATAGCACCATTCTGTATTCAAGCTCCGGAGGAGCGGCATTCTTGTAGATAGATCATGATTTATGTATTTAAGCTCCGGAGGAGCGACATTCTTGTAGATAGAACATGATTTATGCATTCAAGCTCCGGAGGAGCGACATTCTTGAGAATGTTACCTTAAAAGAATTGACATCAGAAACAGAAAATGTTTATTCATGGAGATATGAACAGGAACTAATAAAAAGAATGTTTAATTAAGACATAAACCAATCAGATGCAAAAGAAAAAACTGGCAACGGTATGGCTGGGCGGATGTTCCGGATGTCACATGTCGTTGCTTGATATTGACGAACGCATTCTTGAACTAGCCAAACTGGCTGATATCGTTAAATGTCCGGTTGTGGATGGAAAAGAATTGCCAGAAGTGGATATTACGCTTGTAGAAGGTTCTGTAACAAGTGATGAACATTTGCATGAAATCAAACATATCAGAAAGCAATCGAAGATACTGGTTGCATTAGGTGATTGTGCCGTCACCACCAATATTACGGGTATGCGTAATTATTTTCCTTTACAGGAAGTATTCGATACAGCATACCGGAATGCGGTAAGCAATGACCATTCAGGGGAAGTGCCAAACCATCCCGCATTGCTGCGTTTACATGATAAAGTGGTTCCATTGCAGGAGGTTGTGATCGTTGACTTTGTTATTCCCGGTTGCCCGCCAAATGCAGATATTATATTTTATGTGCTGAATGAATTGCTGAACGACCGGCAGCCCAACCTGGCTTCGGTTAAAAAACTGAAATATGGATAGCACTGATAACAGAAAAATACTCATCTCCCCGGTTACCAGGATAGAGGGACATGCCAAGATTACCATACAGTTGGATGAAGCGGGGAAAGTAACCGATGCCTTATTTCATGTGAATGAATTCCGCGGATTTGAAAAATTTTGTGAGGGTAGGATGTACACAGAGATGCCCGTGATCACACCGCGTATTTGCGGAATATGCCCGGTTAGCCATACTGTTTCCAGTGTCAAAGCCTGTGAGATGATTGAAGGTATTGAACCAGCCCTGACAGGGGATATGCTTCGCAGGCTGATTCACCTTGGCCAGAATATCTCTTCTCATGCATTATCTTTTTTCCACTTATCGGCACCAGATTTTTTACTGGGATATGATAGTGATCCGGCTACGCGCAATATCCTGGGTATTGCCGAAAAATTTCCCGATATCGCGCTTCGTGGAATCCGATTACGCAAGTTTGGCCAGGAGATAAGTGAACGCATTACGGGTAAAAAAATCCATACATCAGGGATAGTTCCCGGTGGGATGACTTTCCCTCTTACAACAGCGAACAGGAAGGCATTACTGGATTGGATACCTGAAGCAATGGAAACAGCCCGGATGGGGATAGATATCATTAAAAGATTCCAGGATGAACATTCGGAGATGGTAAATAGTTTTGCAACATCGCCCACGCATTATCTTGGTACCGTGGGTGCTCACGGGGTACATGAAATTTATGATGGAAAGCTGCGGTTTGTTGACATGGATGGAAATATCCTGCAGGATCAATTGGATCCGGCAAGTTATCTTGAGTTTATTGCTGAGCGATCCGTAAACTGGTCTTATCTTACTTATCCTTATTATAAACCGCTGGGTATTGAAAATGGCATCTACCGGGTAGGTCCGCTCGCCAGATTAAATGTTGCCAGCCGGATGAAAACACCAGCAGCACAAAAAGAATTTGAGCGGTTTAGAAAAATCAATGACGGCAAACCGGTACATGGCAGTTTTTATTTCCATTATGCACGATTAATTGAAGCACTTGCTTCTGTGGAAGAAATACACCTGTTACTCCAGGATAACCGGATCATATCAAACAATATTCGCACCCATGGACACTGGAATCAATCAGAAGGAATTGGTTCATCAGAAGCTCCCCGGGGTACTCTTTTTCATCATTATATAACAGATAAAACAGGTAAGCTGCAGAAAGTTAACCTGTTAATTGCAACGGGACAGAATAATCCCTCCATGAACCGGTCTATTACAGATGTAGCAAAACAATATGTAGATGGCAATGACATTAAGGAGGGAATGCTAAACAGGGTAGAGTCTGTTATTCGTTGTTATGATCCATGCCTGTCCTGTTCCACACACGCTATGGGGCAAATGCCAATGAAAATTGAAGTTCTTGATGTGTCAGGAAAAATCGTCAGTGAACTCGTGCGCTCATAAACCTATGTTCCTCCAACCATGATTTAATTATTTTGATGGCTTCGTCTGCGTTTACTTTTCCCTGGGGGCTCAGTTTTTCACTAAAGGAAAAATCCAAACCTGGTACAGCACAGAAATAAATTGAAGGCGAGGTACTCATTAAGCCGGTTATCAATCTGGCAAAAATTCCTAAATCAAGGTAATGGGATGAGGCGCCAGTTAGAGAATCTCCTGCGTTTAGTGCATTCAATCTTATCTTATTTTCTTTATCTTCAGCAGCATCAATCAGCAAAACATAATCATAGTCAGAAAATTCATCTATCCATTCGGATTGGAGTTGATGGATATATTGAAATGTAGCATTATGAATAATTTCTTTTTCCAGTTCCTTGCATACATAGGCTCCAATTCCATCATCTGATCGAAGTGTGTTCCCGATGCCGGCGATGCATATGGAGTTTTGATATGGCATGATGAATTTTAACCGCAAAGCCACGAAGATTACATCTTCGATAACTGTTTAAAGAGTTCCTTCTTTTTTTCATCCAGGTTTGTCGGGATTTGAATATTGTAAGTAATATATAAATCCCCGAAATGGCCTTCTTTTTTATACACCGGGAATCCTTTTCCTTTCAGCCTGATCTTAGTGCCGTTCTGCGTTTCCGGGTTAACCTTTAGTTTTAGTTTTCCGCTAAATGTATCGATTGTTTTTTCACCGCCGAGTACAGCTGTATAAAGATCAAGGTCAACTGTTGCGTACAGATCATTGCCCTTCCTTTTAAAAACCGGATCATCTGCAATAATAAAAGTGATATAGAGATCACCATCCGGAGCGCCATTGGTCCCTTTTCCCCCGTGTCCCTTCAGCCTGATGCGTTGTTCATTTTCGGTCCCGGCGGGAATAGTGATCCGGATATTTTTCCCATCAATGGTAATGGTTTGCGGATGGGTGGTATATACCTGTTCCAGCGTTAGTTTCAGTTCCGCATTCCAGTCCTGCCCTTTGGCTTTTGTTCTTCCCCCTCTTCTGGAACTGGCTCCACCACCAAATAATGACTCAAAAAAGTCCGAAAAATCATCTTCTTCCGCACCGTCAAATGAGCGCTGTTGCCAGCTTCCCGATGGGCGTTGCTGGGATTTCCGGGCCTTTTCAAATTCTTCCGCATGCTGCCAGTCTTTTCCGTGCTTATCGTATTTCTTTCTTTTATCGGGATCACTCAATACTTCATTGGCTTCATTGATTCTTTGAAACTTGGCTTTTGCCTCTTTGTCATTCGGATTCAGGTCGGGGTGATGTTTCCTGGCCAGTTTACGAAACGCATTTTTTATTTCATCCTGGGTAGCTGTTTTGGGTACGCCCAACACTTCATAATAATCTATATAAGTCATACCTTAAAATTACAATATTTTGGGGTTTAAAATGATCTATGCCTGGGTTTAAGGCTGCATTAACCAATTTAAAACCACCTAATAACCAATGATCCATCTTCTTGAATTAACTTTATCGGGATTATTATTTTCAGCATATGGACTTCTATCACACTTTTACCATTATCATAGTTTTTGCGGCAATATTTAGTTATATAAACTACCGGTTTCTCAGGTTGCCGAATACCATTGGTATCATGATTCTTTCTTTATTGGCCTCCCTGATCATGATTGCCGTTAATTCACTGGATCCGAATCTCCTGGTAAATAGCCGTGAGATGATCCGGTCTATTGATTTTCATGAAGTACTTATGGATGGGATGTTAAGCTTCATGCTTTTTGCTGGCGCCATTCATATAAATGCTACGGAGCTTAAAAAAGAGAAAGCAACTATCCTTACATTCTCTACGGCAGGGGTATTGATTTCAACAATAATTATTGGAACCTCGCTCTTTTGGGTTTGTACATTATTTGATTTGAATATCGGGTATATCTATTGTCTGTTATTCGGAGCATTGATCTCGCCAACAGACCCTATTGCCGTAATGGGGATTTTAAAAGAAGCGAATATCCCCAAGGCCATGGAAATCAGAATCGTTGGAGAGTCGCTTTTCAATGATGGCATTGCAGTAGTGGTTTTTATCAGCATTTTGCAAATCATCAATGCCGGCTTAGATAATTTGCAACCTGGTCAAATACTATTCCTTTTTCTTCGTGAAGCCGGTGGCGGACTTCTGCTGGGAATTTTACTTGGATATATTGGTTTTTATACATTACGCTCCATTGATTTTTATAAAGTGGAAATAATCATCACGCTGGCTATCGTAATGGGAGGATATTACCTGGCTGATGTTTTGCACGTTAGCGGCCCGCTGGCGATGGTTGTTGCCGGGATTATTACGGGTAACCAGGCAAGGCATTTTGGCATGAGTGAAATCACCAGGGATTACGTGGATAAATTTTGGGAAATCATTGATGAAATATTAAATGCTGTTTTGTTTTTTCTGATTGGTATTGAAATGATTGTTGTAGAATTTAGCATGCAACATCTCTGGATTGGTCTCATCGGTATTGTAATTGTATTGCTGGCCAGGTATATGTCTGTTTTAATACCTTTCCTATTCCTGCGTAAGAATAATGTCTTTCAAAAACATGCATTAACCATACTCACCTGGGGTGGACTCCGGGGTGGTATTTCTGTTGCTTTGGCCTTGTCTCTTCCGAAAAGTGAGTTCAGTGATTTCTTTGTCACCATAACGTATATCATAGTACTGTTTTCTATTATTGTTCAGGGGCTGACTATCGGAAGGGTGGTTAAAAAGTTTATGTAATAAATTTTTATATGCTGCAAACTGATCTAAAATGTATTTGATGAATATCCAATAAACTTAATCATGATTGATTTCAATTTTAATGAGGAGTATATTCTTGAAAATGAACGGGCTTTGTTAAGGCCTTTGAAAACAACAGACTTTGATAACCTGCTATATTTTTCTATGAATGAACCTGAGCTATGGAAGTTTTCCCTGGTCAGTGGCAGCGGAGAAGCGGGATTAAAAAAATATATTCAATTGGCCATCGATGCCAAAAAAGAAGAAAAAGAATATCCATTTATTGTTTTTGACAAATTATATAATAGTTATGCCGGATCTACCCGCTTTTATGATATCCAGCTTCTGCATAAAACACTCCAACTGGGATACACCTGGTATGGAAAAGATTTTCAGGGAACCGGATTGAATAAACAGTGTAAATATCTTTTACTCTCGTTTGCATTTGACAAGATGGGTATGGAACGTGTTGAATTCCGTGCCGACAACAATAATAAAAGAAGTATTGCGGCCATGAAGAGTATAGGTTGTAAAGAAGAAGGGGTACTTCGTAGTAATTCTGTTAAGCAGGATGGATTAAGGAGGGACAGTATTGTGTTGAGTATTTTAAAAGTGGAATGGGAAAATGAAGTGAAACAACGATTATTAACTGCTATGAAACCATGAGGTTAAGTTTTCATCATGAAATATGATTACATCATTATTGGTGCCGGTTCTGCCGGTTGTGTCATGGCAAACCGGCTATCTGCGGACCCTTCAATTAAAGTTTTATTGCTGGAAGCAGGAGGGAAGGACAAGAAACTTGAGATCCATATTCCCGGGGCCTATACAAAACTGAATAATACAAATGTGGACTGGTCGTTCTGGACGGAACCGCAGGAGCATGTTGACGGTAGAAAAATATACATACCCAGGGGGAAAACACTGGGTGGAAGCAGCAGCACCAATGCCATGGCCTATGTGCGTGGCAATAAGGAAGATTTTAATGAATGGGCGGCTTTAGGAAACAAAGGCTGGAGTTATGAAGACCTGTTGCCCTATTTTAAAAAGTCTGAACACAATGAAAATTTTGGCGAACCCTTTCACGGACAATCAGGTCCACTTAATGTAACACATTCTCAGCAGCCAACACCTTTGGGAGAAGCATTTATCAGGGCCTGTGAATCGAATGGTATAGCAAGAAACGAAGATTATAATGGAAGTGAACAATTGGGGGCTTCCATGCTTCAGTTTACGATAAAAAATAATGTACGGCATAGTACGGCCTCTGCTTTTTTGAAACCTGTTATGCAGCGGTCGAATCTTACTGTCAAAACAGGCTCTCATGTGAAAAGGATCATCATACAAGAAGGAAGGGCAACCGGTGTAGAAATACTTGGTAATTCAGGTAAAATTGAAACTTATTCATGTTCTAAGGAGATCATATTATCAGCCGGGGCAATACAGTCGCCCCAGGTATTGATGCTTTCGGGTATAGGTGATCGTGAGATACTGACTTCATTTGGTATTCCGCTTATCCGGCATTTACCAGGTGTAGGTAAAAACCTGCAGGATCATGTGTGGTCTGGTGTTTCGGGATTCACTAATATTCCAATGGGCAATTCGTTAATTCGTCCCTGGCCCATGTTAAAAGCGTTATTGCAGCATTTATTTACCAAAAAAGGCCCGCTAGGGAACAGTCCCCTGGAGGCTAATGCTTTTTTAAAATCAGATCCTTCCCTCACAAGGCCGGATGTGCAGTTTCATATGGCGCCGATAGCCATTGCACCTGGATATACTACCGATATTTATAAGCTTGATACATTTGCCAAAAAAGATGGATACGGGATATTGGTGATTTTACTGAGGCCTGAAAGCAGGGGGTATATCACGCTCCGAACTGCCAACCCGTTGGATGCGCCGGTCATTGAACCACGGTTTTTTTCTGATAAAAGGGATTTGGAAGTTTTATTATGGGCTTTGAAGAAGAGTATGGCTGTTGCGTCCGATCAGGCAATGAAAGAATACGCTCCGGGTGCCATTCATTTCCCGGAAGGGCCTTATTCAGATGAATCATTAAAAGCACATATCCGTAAAAGCCTGGAAACATTATACCATCCTGTTGGAACCTGTAAAATGGGAAACGATGATATGTCTGTTGTAAACGATCAGCTTCAGGTGCATGGTATTAGAGGGCTCCGTGTGGCCGATGCTTCCATCATGCCAACAATTGTATCGGGTAATACAAATGCTGCATGTATAATGATAGGAGAGAAGGGTTCTGATATGATTCTACAAGAATGTCGCCCCGCTGGGGCTCAAATACAACAACCTGAATAAGCTACAAGAATTTCGCTCCTCCGGAGCTTAGAGACAACTCATAAATAATTCATGATTTGATATTTATTAGAAACTTAAAAAGACCTTCTTAAATATTTTGCTTTTAAAGGCTGTTAATCATCTTAATCATGAAAATCCCCCCAAATCATGGTTCAGACAATTTGGAACAATGAACGCCAGGATATTCTACAAAACCAGCTTCCCCTGGTAATAATCTAAAATCTTAGTCCGGAAGATATATTCATAGCGCACTTGTGTTAGATTAATGGTAGCCCGATCGAAATTATTTTTCGCGGTTAAATATTCAACGGAATTGATGGTGCCTGCATTAAACCTTATTTCATATGCCCTGAAAGATTCCTGGTAGTTCGTGTATTGATCCAGGTAAGCTTTGTACCTGTTGAAAGATGCGGTCATATTAGCATAAGCCTGTTCTATGTTTTGGCGTAATTGAAGTTCAGTATTTTCCCTTTCCACCTCTGCCGTTTTCAAATTCACTTTGGCTTGAGCTACACGAAATCTT
>JAHEEX010000015.1 GCA_024640465.1 Sphingobacteriales bacterium
TGCATCTCGCACATGGTGTAAGGAATACAGCCGCAGGCCTGCGTTATACGCTTTACCTGTTGATGACCAGCCCGGATGACCTTACCAAAGTTGTTGCAAAACCAGCCGGATATTTTATTGCACCTGAAGGTGATGAACGTGTTGGTGATGTATCCAATGTGGTTTTCAGTAACGGTTGGATACTGGATGATGACAATCAAACCATTTTCATTTACTATGCCTCTTCCGATACAAGGCTCCATGTGGCTACAACCTCCATTGACCGTTTGCTCGATTACGTTTATAATACACCGGCAGATGGATTAAGGTCTGCCGCTTCAGTTCAGTCTATCATTAACTTAATTGATAAAAATAAAGCAGGTTGAAGCTTTGACATATGCAACCGCAATTGAATATTATAAAAGAGGAATTAAAGAAGCAATTGGAAGACATCATCCAATACTGGATGCAATATTCGCAAGATGAACTGCATGGTGGGTTTTGGGGAAGTATAAACAATCAAAATCAACCTGTTTTTGGTGCTCCGAAAGGGCTTGTTTTGAATGCCCGGATTCTCTGGACTTTTTCTAAAACTACCCGCTATATGCAAGATGAAAAAATGCTTGCCATCTCTCATCGGGCATTTCAGTATATACTGGATCATTTTCATGACAAAGATTTTGGAGGTGTTTTCTGGAGCGTTGACGAAAAGGGCAATTTGCTGGAAGGAAGAAAACAAATTTACGGACAAGCTTTTTGTATTTATGGGATGAGTGCTTATTACGCAGTAACCGGAAGCCCTGTGGCACTAGAATTTGCGATATCACTATATGAACTCATTGAAAAGTACAGTTATGATATAAAAGAAAAGGGCTACCTGGAAGCATTCTCCCGTTCCTGGGGCCCACTCGGGGATTTAAGACTGAGTGAAAAAGATGCCAATGAAAAGAAAACAATGAATACCCACCTGCATATCATCGAAGCGTATTCAGAACTGTACAAAATCTGGCCAGATCATGGATTGAAAAAGAAAATCACAGCATTACTGGAACTGATCGACCGATATTTTATTCATGATCAATCGGGCCACCTGAGGTTATTTTTTGATGAACACTGGAACGAAAAAATCGATGTGATTTCATATGGCCATGATATAGAGGCTGGCTGGCTGCTTCAGCAATGTGCAGAAATTTCGGGAGAAGAAAATTGGATCAACCGTTTTAAAAAGCATGCTGTCAAATTAACCATTGCGGCCATGCGCGGACTTGATTCAGATGGCGGGCTATGGTATGAATATGATCAGGAGCATCAAAAACTGATCAGGGAAAAACACTGGTGGCCACAGGCAGAATCGATGATTGGTTTTTTTAATGCATGGCAATTGACCGGCGAAGAATCATATCTGAATCATTGTTTCAATAGCTGGACATTCATCAAAGAAAAATTACTGGATAAAAAGAACGGTGAATGGTATTGGGGTATACGGGAAGACAATTCCATTATGACCGGCCAGGATAAAGCCGGGTTCTGGAAATGTCCATATCATAATGGTAGGGCCTGCATGGAGTTGATTGACCGGATTGGCTGATTGCACTGTATTTTCAGTATACATGAATCAGCTTAAAATGAGTAAAATTTTACAACAATCAATGTTTAATAATGAAAGCACATTACCTTTTTTTCTGTTTTCTTTTCTTTATTCTCCAGGGAGCCGCACAACAAAACAAACAAAATAATATACCCGTCGGATATAAGGGTAAACCATTTAAGGATTCTTTGTATAAAAAGGGTCCGCAATGGTTACCAGGGCGTGTTGAGTTGGCCTATTATGACCTTGGTGGAGAAGGTGTGGCTTATCACGACACCACTCCTGAAAATGAAGGATCAAAACTAAACCACACAGAAGGACATTGGCGTCCGGGCATACCAGCTTATATCGCGTTCTTTCGGGAGAAGGAAGGTGTTGATATTTCCTATACAAAAGACTGGGCAGACTTTAATCATCCAAACAAAGTTGATCCCGCGGTGAACCAACTTTATATTGGATGGCAGGAAGATGGAGAATGGACAAACTATACTGTATACGTTAACAGGCCCGGTAAGTACAGGATCATTTCAGTATATGGATACCAGGATAATAAATCAGAACTCTGGCTTAATGGTGTAAAAGCAGTAAATCTATTCATGCCTGAAAATACAGGCAACTGGCACAACTGGACCCAGGCAACATTGGGAGAGATCAGCATACCCAAGGGTGGACTTAATTTACTTACATTGAAATATAACAAAGGATCCAACCTGGCCTATCTCGATTTTTTATTAGTTGAACCCTATTAAAAAGATTTAACCAATGAAAGAGCGCATTTCGACATCCGGTCAACTTTTATTTTTCATCTCTTTATTTTTTTTGCAATTACATACTCTTGCTCAGTCATCAACAACGGATGGGGCAAAAAAATCAAACTGGCCTATTATTACCCGGAAGGGAGATAAATTATATGAAGGGAATAAGGCCTTCCGTTTTTTCGGACTTGCCGCCCCAAATATTCAGCAGAACGAATCACAAATTCGGCAAGACAGGACGAATCGTTTTCCGGATGAATACGAAATAAGGGATGCGCTTGGGGCTATGCAACGTATAGGCGGAAGGGCGACCCGTACATTTTCTTTATCAGTATATACACCTGCGGATAAAGAAATGCCGGTATATATTACCGGAAGAAGAAATTATAATGAAGCAGCATTTCGTTGCCTGGATCTTGTTATTGCACTTTGCAATGAATATGATATCAGGCTGATCATTCCCTTTATCGCTTCACAAAGTTTTGGCGGGATACGGGGCGTTGATGAGTTTTCTGATCTGTCCGGAAAACCAAGGGGATCATTCTGGACAGACGAATCTGTAAAAGATGATTTCAGGCACTTTCTTCAATTTATACTGAACAGGAAGAATACCGTCAATGGAATGTTGTATAAAGATGATCCGGCCATCCTGGCCTGGCAGCTAGGAAATGAGTTTGGCAGTTATGCCGGTGACCGTAAACTCGATTATACAGAATGGTCACCCCGTATTTTAAGTTGGAGCAAAGAAATGGCTGCGTACATTAAAAAAACAGACCCCAATCACCTGGTTATGGAGGCTGGTGGTGTTGACAGGCCAGCAATGCTGGCAGATCCAAATATTGACCTCATCAGCGACCACCTTTATGAATACTGGAATCGTATGGGTGGCCAGCCCTGGGAGCTTGCGCCTATTGCCCGTGCTTCCGTTACAGAAACCAGGGGTAAAAAACCGCTTGTAATAGATGAATTCGGGTTAGGGAGTACAGAAAATTTGCGATCGTTGATGCAGCTTATCAGGTCTGATGAAAGTATTGTAGGCGGTCTTTTATGGAGTATAAGAAGTCATCGCCGCGATGGCGGATGGTATTACCATAATGAAGGCGGCACTCCGGTAAATTCTTTCCATGTACCAGGGTTTGCGGCCGGGTTTGAATATGAAGAAACGCGGTTACTGGATTTATTAAGAACAGAAGCATATCGTATAAGAGGTATGGAAATACCCCCTGTTCAAAAGCCTTCACCCGCACCTGTTTTAATTGCCAAAGGACGCGGATTTACCTGGCGCGGATCAACCGGTGCAGCTGCATACTCAATAGAGCGTTCTGAAAATCCTGGTGGACCATTTACATTGCTTGCAACCGGGTTGGATGATTCCGTTATTGGGGATGTAAAAAATTTTGAAGGCAGCTCTCGTGCTTCTGAAGCCCTTGTTTTATTTTATGATGAAACAAAAAAACAAGGGATAACATATTATTATCGGATTAAGGCAATGAATAGTGCAGGCGAAAGTGCCTGGTCGCAGCTGTTAACCATCAAGCCCTGATTGCTGCATGATTTAACCAGGAATTTTCCTCCCCCTAAAGCACTATACTACAATGCCTACGTGGTTTTCCCCCTCCAGAGGGGGACATAACAGCCCTTCATTGCATGAAAGTTTTGGAGAAGTATTGTCCCCCGCTGGAGGGGGTGAATTTCGAGCTTAACATATACTCAGGTTTTAGGGGGAGGATGCTTTTTCTCTTCCACTGCCGCACGTATGTATTGATTATTATTGTTAGTTTTTTTGCCACAAGAAAATAAGGTAAAACAGCCTTTAAAAAGTCTTTCCGTTCTAAATACTTAATCCTATTTAATTTATAATTCTTCTTTCAATTTCATTAGAAATTAGAATGAGTGCATTATTGTACGGCATAATAACCAGACATTAAGGGTTATTATTAGCCGATCAATGTAAGTCTACTTTAGTATCTTCAAATACAGACCGCTTTACGGTTTACAATCGAAAAAGGGATTCTTTAATATCGATTTATGAGACATTCACGACGTGATTTTATACAAACTCTTTCAGCACCATTGTTGGCTATGCCATTTTTAGCTATGTCTGAGAAGCATCAAAAATATGAAGGTCCAATATTACGGGTAGCCATCATGGGATTAGGCAACTATGGTACACGCGTAGCAGAAGCTATGAAGTCCTGTAAAAAAGCAAAGCTGGTGGGTGTAATAAGCGGTACGCCGTCCAAAATAAAAAGCTGGCAGGCCAAATATCAAATTCCTGAAAAGAATTGCTATAACTACCAGGATTTTGATAAGATCAGGGATAATCCGGATATAGATGCGGTTTATGTGATAACGCCCAATGCTCTTCATCGCGACCAGGTGATCAGGGTGGCTAAAGCAGGAAAACACGTGATTTGTGAAAAGCCCATGTCGGTAAATGCTGCCGATGCGCAGCAAATGGTTGATGCCTGTAAAAGGGCAAAGGTGAAATTGCTCGTTGGTTACCGGATGCATTTTGAACCAAAGACACTTGAAATAATCCGGATGAGAAAAGCGGGAGAGTTTGGCAAAGTGTTGTTTTTCCAGGGACTTTCCGGATTTCAAATTGGTGATCCAACACAATGGAGGCTTAAAAAGGAATTATCTGGTGGTGGCGCCATGATGGATATCGGTATTTATTCGGTTAATGGATCCCGTTATATGATCGGTGAAGATCCGGTTTGGGTAACTGCCCAGGAAGTAAAAACGAATAAGGAAAAATTCAGGGAAGGGATTGATGAAACCATTACGTTCCAGTTAGGATTTCCCGGAGGTGCGGTGGCCTCCTGTTTGTCGACCTACACCATGAACAACCTGGATCGTTTTTTTCTGAACGGAGAAAAAGGGTATGCCGAAATGCAACCATCAACAGGCTATGGCCCTATATTGGGTCATACACATAAAGGGGAATTAGTCTACCCCCATGTTGCACACCAGACCTTTCAGATGGACGAAATGGCGGGAATCATACTTGAAGGCAAAGAGCCGATTGTTCCGGTTGATGGAGGAGAAGGCCTGAAAGACATGAAAATCATTGATGCCATCTATAAGGCCGTTCAAACAGGGAAGAAAGAAAGCGTATATCTATAATACAGTCAATAATATTTTTGGATCAGGTACAAGTATTGAACCTGTATATATTTTCATTTATCTTTAAAGTATAACATATAAAGCATGTCAATCAATAGAAGAAAATTTCTCGGCATTTCTGCACTCGGATCTGGTGCTCTCGCACTTACACAGGATATTTTTGGAAGGAGCCGAATCCAGGATGATCTAGAATATGATCTCCCCAAGGTGATTCGTGATCTGAAACCAATGGTTGACGATGTTGTGCCGATCACGGTTGAAGAAAGAAAACAACGTATTGCCAAAGCGCAGCAGCTAATGGATCAGCAAAAAATAGATGCCATCTTCATGGAGGGTACTGCATCGAGTTTTTATTTCACCGGTATGCGTTGGGGGCAGAGTGAAAGAACATTTGGTTTGGTTATACCTGCCTCGGGAGCGATAGCCTATGTATGCCCAAAGTTCGAGGAAGATCGTGCGAGGGAATTGATCAAACCGGATTTTGGCGATGATGTAAGATGCTGGGAAGAACATGAGAGCCCGTATGCATTGATAGCAGGCATTGTAAAAGACCGCGGCACAAAACATAAAAGGATAGGTATTGAAGAACGCGTTCGTTTTTTTATTGCAGATGGCATTAAAAAAGACGCTCCCGGTTTTGAGATCGTAGATGCAACGCCAGTTACTGCCGGTTGCAGGATGTACAAAAGCAAAGCGGAAATCGCCTTAATGCAAAAGGCCAGTGATGTAACCATTGAAGCCTATAAAGCAACATTTGCCACCATACGTCCGGGAATGCCCCAGGCGGAATTCAGCAGTAATTTATCCGCAGCATTCCGCAAACTCGGGTATAGCGGCGGTGCCCTGGTATTGGTGGGAAAATATTCTGCCATACCTCACGGAACCATTGTGCCACAAACCATAAAAGAAGGAGATGTATTGCTGGTAGATGGCGGAACAAGTGTGGAAGGATATGCATCAGATATCACCCGTACAATCGTAGTAGGGAAGCCTACACAAAGGCAAACCGAAGTATGGAATTTCGAAAAAAGGGCTCAGGATGCTGCCTTTGCAGCCATCAAAATTGGAGCAACTTGTGAATCGGTTGATGCAGCCGCAAGAGCCGTAATTGAAAATGCCGGATTTGGTAAAAACTATAAACTCCCTGGCCTGCCTCACAGAACAGGTCATGGCATTGGGCTCGAGGGGCATGAGTGGACAAACTTTGTAAGGGGGAATAAAACCTTAATTGCGCCAGGAATGTGTTTTAGCGATGAGCCAACGATTGCTATTCCCGGAGAATTTGGGATCAGGCTCGAGGATTGCCTGTATATTGGGGAAGATGGCCCACATTTTTTCTCTAAGCTGAGTAAATCGATTGAAGCGCCATTTGGATAAATTACAGCACATATGAAATTCAAATTGGTTTTCTTCTTTCTTTTGTTTTCAAAAATCACTTCGGCACAACAGATACCATTACCCGAACATCCCCGTCCTGATTTTGAGCGCTCAAACTGGATAAATCTAAATGGCACCTGGGATTTTGAATTTGACAGTTTGAATACAGGGCTGGAGAGAAACTGGCAAAACGGCAATAATACCTTTTCCAAAAAAATTAATGTGCCTTTCTCCTGGGCTTCGAATTTAGCCGGTGTAAAAGGAGATGCTGATTATGCATGGTATAAAAGAACCATCTCTGTTCCTAAGTCATGGTCCAACCAACGGGTATTCGTAACCGTTGGCGCTTCCGACTGGGAAACAACTGTTTGGCTGGATGGTATTTTAATTGGCCGCCACCAGGGCGGGTATACTCCGTTTTCATTTGAACTGACAGATAAAGTAAAATTTGATAACCCCCAGAAACTCGTGATCCGGGTTGATGACAAGCGCCGGGATTTTACTTTGTATGGTAAACAGGGATATGGAAATGCAAGGGGAATATGGCAAACCATTTACCTGGAAGGCCGGGGGAAAGAGTATATCGAATCTGTCCATTTCACCCCTGATATCGATAAGGGCACAGTAAAAGCAGAACTGATTCTTTCAGACGAAATGAAAGCAGCCACTGAAATAAGCTTTCGAATTAAAACGCCAGATGGGGTAATCGTTTCAAAAAACACCATTGAGCAAAATAAAGACAGAACCTCTTTTACTATTGGCATTCCAAAGGCCCGGTTATGGAATTTAGATGATCCTTATTTATATGAGACTGAGATCAGTTTTGAGGATGATGCGGTAAAAACGTATTTCGGAATGCGCAAAATTTCAGTAATGAAACTGCCGAATACAACATATCCATACATCGCTTTGAACAATCAACCGGTTTACCTGCAATTAACATTAGACCAATCTTATCATCCAGATGGATTTTATACATTCCCTTCTGATGATTTTATGAAGAACGAAATCAAATTGTGTAAAGACATTGGGCTGAATGGTATACGTACACATATCAAAATTGACATTCCCCGTAAATTGTATTGGGCTGATAAACTGGGCTTACTGGTGATGTCTGACTTGCCAAATTCCTGGGGAGAGCCTGATGAAAAAATGCAGGCTGAATCAGAATACACGTTAAGGGAAATGATCAAAAGGGATTATAACCACCCCGCCATTTTTTCCTGGATCACTTTTAATGAAACATGGGGACTGTCAACCAAAGTAGTGGAAAACGGACAAACAAAAAACGAATACCTGCCGAGAACACAGAACTGGGTGGCTTCGATGTATTATTTAGCGAAATCGCTTGACCCTACCCGCCTGGTGGAAGATAATTCCATTTGTTGCGGTCGCGGACATACGGAAACGGATATAAACTCCTGGCATGAATATTTGCCCGGATGGGAATGGGAAAACCATTTGAATACAATTGATAAAAACACTTTTGAAGGAAGCAGTTATCATTTTGAAAACGGGTTTAAACAAGGGAATCAGCCCAACATTAATTCTGAATGTGGAAATGTATGGGGCTATGAAGGCAGCACAGGTGATGTGGACTGGTCGTGGGATTATCACCGGATGATCAATACGTTTCGCAAGTATCCGAAAGTGGCAGGCTGGTTATATACCGAGCACCATGATGTGATAAACGAATGGAATGGCTATTGGCGCTTTGATCGCACTAAAAAATTTACCGGGCTCGATGATATATTTCCCGGAATGACTGATGGTGATTTTCATGCTGCCTTTTATTTGTCAACAGGCAATGAAATTTGTAAAACCGTAAAAGGTGGTGAAACATTTGCTGTTCCACTTTTCATTTCTGTAATGTCAGGTATGCTGATAAAAGGCGATCAATTATTTATTGAATATGCTGTTGACTTTTTGGATAAAACGGGAGAAACGAAAACAGTGGCTACCGGAAAAACTTCATTCAGTTACCAGCCATGGATGCAGAAGCCATTGGACGCTTTGAACATTAAAGTACCTGATCTGCCAGGTTTGGGCATTGTAAAGCTTACGCTGAAAGATATGGATGGTCATATATTGCATCATAATTTTATGCATTTTGTTGTTCAATCTTCTCTGAACAAACCAAGTGTTACCATACTTGAAGTACAGCCGCAGGATTTTAAAAAATCGTCCTGGTCTCAAAAAAGCTGGACTGTATTAGATGGGTTAAAAATAAATGGAACAGGCAACGGTTATTTTGAATATGAAATTCCTGTATCTGATGCGATCAATATTTCTGGGTTGAAAGAAGCCTATGTTTTATTTGAAGCATCTGCCAAACAATTGTTTGATAAAGATAAAGACCAGGCTTTTGATAAGAACCAGGACTATATGCTGGGCGCAAAAGTATCACCTCATAAAAACCCGAATGCTTATCCAATGACAGATGAGAAGACTTCTCCTTCTGTAATCAGTGTATATATCAATGGTAAAAAAGTTAAAACGGTCACTCTGCCTGATGATCCTGCTGACCACAGGGGAATTCTATCATGGCATAATCAGCTTCAGGATAAAAAGCTGAGAGAAGCGGGCTCCTATGGCTATTTAGTTAAAGTACCCGTTTCAAAGGATGATCTGAAAGCTGCAGCTGGTAAAGGATTTCTCCGTGTAAAAATTCAGACAGAAGGGGATGGGGGGCTGGCTATTTACGGAGATAAATTTGGCCGGTATCCGGTTAATCCAAGTTTGGTCATCAAATCGAATTAATTTATAGCTGTATTGATAGCCCTGATATTTTTCAAGAAAGAAGTAGTTAACGTTTGGGTATTTTTTATGTTCAGATGACCAGCATAAATGAGATTTATGAAAAAGTTCATATTCTTAATTACATTCTTTTGTGTTTCATTTATTGGAAAGGGACAAAGCGAGCCTGATAATGTTAATTCCGGCTTCAATATACCGGCAAGAGAAAATTATCTCTCAGACAAAGCAGATTTGTTTTCAGCGTCTGAGGAAACCTCCATCATTAAAATGGCCGACAGTATTTATAATGCCCGAAAAATCAGGTACCAGTTCCTGACAGTGCCGGCTGGTTATTTATTAGGAGACAGTTTACTCTTTGATAAATATTCCAATGAAGTGGAGAAAATCTGGCCGGCTGCAAATGATGAATTTCGCATTTTATTTATCGGGTGTAAAGAATTAAAAATAGCTACCGTGAAGATTGGTGGAAATTTTAATGTGGTAGGCAGGCCGGATGTTCAAAAGGCGATCAGCCGTAACCTTAAATTAAAGGATGCCGGAAAATTTACAAAAGAAGATGAAAATGTGTTGACATCTTTTTCGGCGGATCTTAATAAGACAATTAAAGCCGCCGGTTTTACAGAGCTTAAAATAACCGGGAAATACTATGAAAGCATCATTGCATTTATGCGGTTATCCAGTGATGGTAAATTATTATTTTAATACCTGTGCAGCCATTATTATAGTTGCTTTTTCTTTAATTGATCAACGGCATAATTCGCCGCCCTCGCTGTAAGCGCCATATATAAAATAGACGGACTTTGATTCCCTGTGCTTGTCATGCACGCACCATCTGTAACAAATACATTTTTACAATGATGCAGTTGGTTCCATTCATTCAGCAAAGAGGTCTTAGGATCTTTACCCATCCTGCAGCCACCCATTTCATGTATATCCAGGCCAGGCGGTTGATGATTATCATATGATGAGATATCATACACACCCGCCTTTTCAAACATCAGTGTAGTTTGTTCAATAAAGTCTTTCACCATTTTATCATCGTTTTCATCATATTCAACAGAGATCACTAATTGAGGAATACCATAGGGGTCTTTTTTGTGCGTACTAAGCCTGACATGGTTTTTTTCTTTGGGGATGGTTTCCCCCTGCATATATGCATAAACCCTCCACCCGCCTGGTTCCTGCATGCTTTCTTTGAAGGATGCGCCAATTGTTTCTTTGGCGGTTGATTCGTCGTATCTCTCCCTGTAAGCACCGCTAAAAGTAGTATAGCCGCCTACAAAATCTGCATCCCGCTTATCCAGGTTCCGGTAATTGGCAATGATGGCTTCGGTTGGATTTCGACCAAAAAAATACTTATCAGTGAAACCGTTAATTTTTCCACCAATGCCGGTCCGGTAATTATGATGACAAATAAATTTTCCCAGCAGCCCGGAATCATTGCCCAGTCCATTCGGGAACCTTTTCGAAACAGAGTTCAGCAGGATCAGGTTTGTATTCAGGGCGGAAGCATTTACAAAAATGATTTTAGCGAAATATTCTTTCGACTCATGTGTATGTGCATCAATCACCCGAACACCTGTTGCCTTTTGTTTTTTTTCATCATACAAAATGGAATGCACCACAGCATCTGTAGCAATGGTTAAGTTGCCTGTTTTTTCCGCCCAGGGAATGGTTGAAGAGACGGAACTAAAATAGCCTCCGAAAGGGCACCCTCTCATACATAAATTTCTTGCCTGGCACTTGCCCCGGCCTTGTTCCAGATGAACGGGCCTGGGATCGGTGATATGCGCCCATCGGGCATGAACATAGTGTCTGCCAAATTCTTTGAATAATACTTCTTTTAAATGCTGCTCTACGCAATTCAGATCAAAAGGTTTCAGGAAATCACCATCGGGCATAGAGGGAATGCCATCTTTATTACCACAAACACCGATAAATTTTTCTACATGGGTATACCATGGGTCCACGTCTTTATACCGGATAGGCCAGTCGATGCCAAATCCAAATCTTGATGGCCCGGTGAATTCATAATCACTCCAACGTTGGCAGGCCCTTCCCCAGATAATGGATTTACCACCCAATTGATATCCACGTATCCAATCGAATGGTTTCTCCTGCTCATAAGGTTGTATTGCATCTTCAATAAAGAAATGTGCGTTGTCTTCACCAAATCCGGCGGAACGGGTGATCAACGGATTCTTTTTTCTGAATGATTCTGTTATGCTACCACGGTGTGGAAGTTCCCATGGGGCTTTGTTTGCAGTTGGATAGTCTTTAATGTGTTCAACTTTTCTGCCCCTTTCAACCAGTAAAGTTTTTAATCCTTTTTCGCAGAGTTCTTTGGCAGCCCATCCGCCGCTGATTCCGGAACCGATGACAATGGCATCGTAATTAATATTATTATTCGGCATGATTAAAGTTTCCAGTTATTCTTACTCTTATGGAAAGTTACAATTAGTCTTACGTTGAATATCTGTTTTCTAAAAATGATTTGATTAGGCTAAATATTTTTGGGTGGCCTGATTCCCAGCCATAATCCTGCAGCAATAAGTGATAAGCCTGCAGCGATATGCAGCGCGTTCTCCCAGCCAATATAAGTTGCTATTAAAGGGGTTAAGGTAGGAGATATTAACCCCCCCAGGTTACTACCCATGTTCATTAAACCGCCTGCTTTTCCACTGTTTTTCCCGGCAATCCGCATCATCATGGCCCAGAAAGGTCCCTCAACGCAAAGAACAAATGCTGTGGCAAAGGCAAGTGAAATGGCAGCAATGATGGCATTTTCGGTATGTGCCCCGATAGAGATCAGGATACCAGACAACGCCATACCTGTAATCGGAACAATACGGCTTCCCCAAATTCCTCCCAACTTCCCGGCGGCAAGTCGATCCGAAATCAAACCACCTAAAGGAATGGAAATAATGGATAATACCCAGGGCAAACTGCTCATCCATGCCCCGCTTAGTAAACTGAAATGCCTTTCCTGTACCAGGTAAATGTAAAACCAGGATACAAAAATGTACCCCACGTATCCTTGCAAAGTATAACTGGCTGTGAGTAAGATAAAGCTGAGGGATTTTAGGTTGGATGGACCGGGAGATACTGGCTGTATGTCTACAGACGTTGTTTCATTAATTGATTTATCGCCGGAAGCGACTGTAATTTTTTTCCAAAGGAAGGCTATAATCAATGCAGGAATTGCCGAAACAACGAGTGCGATACGCCATCCCCAATGCACCATTACATTGGAAATTAGTGGCGGGGCAATTGCGGAGCCCAATCCAACTGCTGCTATTACAATGCCGTTTGCACGTCCCTGGAACCTGGGTTGTACCCACATGGAAACACCTTTAGCTGCTCCCGGGAATGTGGGAGATTCGGAAATACCCAATAGAAACCGGCTTATTAAAAAAACGATCAGTGCATAAGCAGCATTGACCTGGAATGGCCCCCAACCCGTCAGGGACTGTATAACGGTTAAGGCTACCCAAAACCAGGCGGCCCATCCCAGAATTTTAGATGCGCCCCATTTATCGGCCAGGGCACCAGCAGGTACCTGGAACAAAGCATATCCCAGTAAGAATGCGCTGAAAACACGTCCCATAGCCACTTGAGATAGTCCGAATTCCTCCATTAACAGCGGCCCCGCAGTGGAAACATTCACCCTGCAGATATAACTGGCTGTAGCTGTTGCGCATAGTAAGGCTACCATTTTCCAGGGGTTACTGTTTTTATTCATGCAAGCCGTTTAGACATCAGGATTTCTGATGCGCCTTCAATAATATAGTCTTTAAATTCGCCAATAACAGTATATCCCAGTTTTTCGTAAAAAGCACGTGCCCGGGAATTAAAGGAAGAAACACACAGAAAGATATAACGTGATGTTGACCTGAATTGATTTTCAGCAAACTGGATAAGTGCCACACCCACTCCCCTGCTGCGAAAATCTTTTTCAACGGCAATTGATTTGATATATGGCGAACCCGCAATACCGCGTGGGTCGATGATTATAACGCCACAAGTAGTTTCGAGATGGTGGGCAATATAAACCTGGAATTCGGGATCATTGAGGGTGTCCCGGATTTTTTCAGGCAAAACGCCCAGAGTGATCCAGGGATCATTAGTGGAAAGCAATGATGCTGCCCAGTTGCGCTCCTGAGAGGTTGCGGGTAAAATAATGAATTGTTTCATATTTAATCTTAAGGGCAATCCTCAATTTGTTTTGTGCAGGAAAGAAATTAAGGGAATGAAAAATATGATTTTTATGCATAGAATAATTAAGTCTTCATTTCCTCATGATAAAACGGAAAGTTATTTTATTTCATTTGATTACGACTTTCCTTTAGCACTGAATGTGCCGCCGATGAAAAGCTCTTCCATTTCAATCATGCCCGCACTGTCTTCCATTGAATTATAAGTGAAACCCGGGATGCCTTTTTTAAGTTGTCGGATCAGGAAGTAGGCAATCATTATCAGCAATGTTCCGTAAAATATCATTTCTGCCTCCCTGGAAATCACTTCCACATAATAGTGAAATGTACATATGGAAGCAGCAATCATCAATACAGACAGTCGGCTTTGAATGATCTCCTGTTTTCGGAGACCCGTATATAAACACCAAAATGGAATCAATGCTGTTGATGCAATAAAAAAATATTTCCACGGGTCGTTTGATAATTCAGATGATAATTGCTTTTCCCACCACATACTTGCAGCAAAGTAATTTCCCGCGATATACAACGTACAAAGCGCGCTGATCTCCAGAATCCACAGGCAATTGAAATAGTGCCGAAGAGCGGGATGTTTCCTGTATTGCCTCGCAAGCAAATATACCGTTAGACTAAGTAATATTATCAGAAAGGGTAAAGCATGTTTTGTCAAAATGCCTGTTTTGTAAAAGAGCAAACCAGTAAAAAACAATCCGGGGAGGAATCCAGAAATTGTCACAAGCCTGTCGGAGTATCTCAGCGTTGCTAATATCCCTGTTATTGTCATTACTAGAGGCATCAGCAAGTCGAAATGTTTCCATTTATTTAGTTGGCTTATACCCAGTGCTGAGTAAAAAGTAATAAGTGCAGCATAAAGTAAGATATCATCAATGCCAGACCGAAAGTGATGATATCTTTTTATAAAAAATTCGAGCGTACATAGAAGTAAGATGAATACAGCCATTAGAACATATGACATAACATCCTTTGACTTGATAAAGGAATCAATAAATCCGGACAAAGCCCAATAAGCAGTAAGTGTCACAATCCCCAGGCCGATTCTGATGAAAAAATTAGGTGTATAAAAACTTACCGGATAAGCGTTTAAAATATTCGTTTTTTCTTCCGTCGTGATGCTTTCACGTGAAGCAGCTTTTTTAACCTGTTCACGTATGAAGAAATTGTTTAGGTCCTGTTTATTATAGGCCAGCATCTTTTTTTAATTTATTATTTAACCTTACCAGTAAAAATGCAAGGATCGCAGCACTGATGATAAAATACAGCATCTGGATTTGTGCGATTGCTTTTGCCTCTATGCCAGTCTGTTCAATAAGGTCAAGGACAATATAGCTGAAGCCAAAATACATGTATAATATACCAACAACAAGGTAATAGAACGATGTTTCCTTAAAAGCTTTAAAAATGTGATATGCACCACCAATTACCAGCAACATAAACCATGGCCAGTACCTGGGATCAAATTCAAATATGGCGATGGTGATGGAAATGAAAAATATATGTGTCCCGAATTGATGGTACAGGTTTTTAAAATGCGCTTTTCGACCACTCAATGCAGAAAAATAAAACATGCATATCAGGAAAATACCAAGCAAAATAGCAGCATAAATCGTTTCATGTTCATTCAGGTTTCCCAGGAATGGCCACGTAAACCGATTTATGGTTATACCAAGCCAGGCTGCTAAGTTCGTAATAGCCAGGGCTAATACACCCCGGTGGTCAAAATAATAGGCTGTTATAAAGAGTAAAACCATCGGGATAAATGCAGCCAAATTCCAGCGCTCTCCAAATACCCGGTATTGATATTGCAGGTAACCTATGAATAATACCAGTAACAGTCCTCCTAATACGAGCAGGTAATCAAACAGTACATCAGGACTATTCACTTCACCCCAGGAAAAAGGCGACATTTTTCGGTAACAATAGGCATAACAGAAAAGGCAGATGGCAGCAATACAGGAAAGAATGGCGATATGTCCGATGCTGTCAATATTCTTATATACAAGAATGCCAAGTCCGCTGCTAAGCAGCAAAACTCCTGAATATAGAAGCACATTAAGGTCCCTGTACAGGCTCACTACAGGCTTTGCAAATAACTTTTGAGTATTTTTAAGGGATTCATCACTTAGTAGACCCTGCTTATGAAGTTGATCGAACAGTCCGGTTTGCATATCAGATAATTTAGACTGTAGGGGTGGACCGGTCTTTTAACCAAAGCAAACATAGCGGTAGGAAAATTTCATTGAATCCTTTAGCATCTTTCGACTAATGTAAAACTATAAATAGGGATTTCGAAATAAATGGTAACAATGAATTCCAAAATATGCCTTTTAGTATAAAAAAGATATCTGGTATATTTCCAGGAATTCCTAATATTAATGGAGCAACGAATTTTAAAAAATAAAAAACATCAAGGTGTTAATCAGTATTGAGGAATTCAATAAACTCCCACACTTTGAACAAGAGGAACTTGTTCAGGAAAAGGGGAAGTCATTGTATGAATCAAGGGTATTTGGTGAATACATAATTTATTATTTTGCCTTGTATTCTTTTGTGGTAGAAGTATATGTTTTTGCTGAAACGGGTAAAATTGCCCGTTTTAAGGCCATTGCCGATGATCAGGCCCCTGCTTCATTCAGGTTAAATTAAGCCTGGGATATTCCCCTCAAAATAATTTGAAAAAAGATTTTACAATTAGCATAACCTTCATGGCAAAGACCTCAGAAATTATAATCTAAACCGGTACTTACCGTATAGTTTATCAGGGGTACACCTGCTGCAGGCTTATTATCATACAGGTAATTTAGGTTGAAAGACAGGGCTAATTTTTTCCCGGCTTTTACACTAAATTTCAACTGATCCAACATCCTGTAATCATTTATATAATTGAACAACGGCTGGTAAAAAAACGTATTGATCAGTTCAGTACGTTCATTCGGCATATATGATAATGATACATAACTACTGCTACGGATATCGTTATGAATTGTCTTGAATTCGTCTAATTCCCGCTCATATTCATGCATAACCAGGCTTGCGGCATAAAGCCGAAATTTATTCTTTCCCACTAATTTAAACCGGGGTCCTGCGCCTGTCAGAAATCGGTAATCAATCTTAGTTACCGGATTTTGCAGAACCTGAGTGAAAAGTTCCAACCTGATTAAATTGTTGAGTTTTCTGTTGTAACGGAGATGAATAAAGGAATTATTTATCAGATTTTGAGAGGATCCGGATAAAAACCCATAGTTACCCAGTATGAGAAAAAGGTCTTTTTTTGTTTTATACTGAAGATGGGCATTTAGTTGTACAAGGAAGATCTCATCTGTATTTTTTGTAAGTGATACCAAAGCCCCAACACTACCCATCCATCCGGTAGTATCAGAATGCATACGGGCATTTTCCACATTGATTATTTGCGCTTTGGCAGAACCCACTAAGAAGGAAAAAAATATGATCAAAAAAGATCGGTTCATACGAAAGAAAAGAATATGTAATATTTTATTTACTTAAAGAACAGGTATTTACCGTTATTCAGGAAGTGTAAATGTAGAGATTTATTGCAGTGAAGAGATCTCGTTAAGATTTTTTCTTTGATACCTGGTTGATTGAAATGAAAACCATCGTTGCCTTTTCATTTTTTTATTGAGAGGCCTTTTGCAAAGGTCGGTCTTATCACCCAGCTTTTTTTATTAGGATTTCTTACCACCAACCAGTAAAAAAAGAAAGTGGTTGTAGCTATGATGCAAAACGTTATCATCCATTCCGGAATAATGTTTCTAAGGTTCACCAATAAACCATCATTGCCTTCATATCCAAAGCCCAAAAGAGCAGGTATCCGGTACCAGTAGTAACAGGAAACACCAGCCGCTGCAAAAACGCTAACCAGGAATCTCTTCTGTTCCTGGCGAATAAAACTTTTTAATATCATGTATAAGATAAGAGTGCTGAATAAGCCCATCAGGGGCCATAAATAGACACTAATAAACGTATGAACAGAGGCTGAATTTTTTTCATCCGGAACATGGAACCATCCCCAGATAAAACCAGGCAATCCCCCTGTTATCAATAAGCCACTTAGTTTATGATACCTGGTTTTATAAGAAGATTCCGGGTGAATGTTGGGTGTTGAGTCTGGACATGGTTTTACACAATTCATGCATTGGTGGCAATGGGCATTTGGAAATGAGGTTGATGTATTTCCGCCATAAAGTTTTTCTACCGGATGTACCGGGCATAAACCGGAGCACCAGGCGCTTTTCCATTCAAAAAATAAACTTAATACCATGCCTGTAAGTGCCATGGAAATAATTAATAAACCTGTGGCTAATCCGCTTGAATTGAAGATTGCATGTCTTAATGGAACAATGATGAACAGTAACAAGACTGCCATTACATTTAGGATCCCGGATTCTGTTGGGCTTAGTATTCTTTTCTTTGAAATCCCATAATGGTGAGGAATTAAAACGGTTGTTGCCAGGGGGCATACATTTCTCCAAATACCAAGGCCAACAACAAAAAGTGCTGGTGCTACTGGGATAAGGATATTCCAAAACAATGTAATGCCCAGTGTTGGATAAAATAAAAGACAGGTTAATATGGTTACACCAATAAGCCAAAATACCAGTTGGGCGATCCTCCACTCCAGGATTGTTTTAGGAGAAAATTGATTTGGTGTTTTAAAAGAAAGATATGAAGAAGGCATTTGATTTCCCTGGTATTTTGAAACGGTCGAAAAATAAAAACGGGAAATTATAATCTGGCAGTAATAAAAAAGATGATTTACCTCATATTTACATATTAAAAAGGGGAATTATTGGTTGGTAATATCCATTAACCAGCAGAAATTATTAAGCGAGGGAAGCCATTTATTTTTACATCACTGAACAGGTGGGATGCAATAAATATACAGAAAAGAATATATGACATTGTTGAAAGCAGCTTGTTGCAAGGCTTTATTAAAATGTGTACTCTTTGACCTGCGGGTTCTGCTTATTAAGAATAATATAGGATTTACCCGGTTATGATAAAATCATTGTAGGAAGAAAAGTATAGGGATCAATAGACGATTCTTTTTCGATTTGATCGGGGTACTCACCTAATTCCAGCTCAATAAATGCGTCTGCCTCTTTGGTTCTCCAGAGATATAACTTATCAGCATCCGGAACAGCATCAAAAACTTCTGGCAACATAGATTGAATAAGCCCGTTCCAGCAGGCATCTTCCAGCATTTCATTATCCGTCAGGCGATTTGGGTTGCCGGCATCTTTTTTATCCTGGCATTGTCTCGAAGAAAAACGTGTACCCGTGATCAATAAGACTTCCTGTTGTGTAGATGTTGCTTTCATACTTCAACTTTTTAAAGCCGTTACTTTTTAGACGCATGATTCGCTAAAAAGTAAATGGGATATGGATAATTTTCTGTTAAACCCAATTTAAAATAAACTATGCCAGGGCAATATTTTACAACACACTCATATTCAATGATTGCCAGAGGCTAGCTAATAACGCATGATTTTTCAAATTATTATTTTAATGCAGGCAGAACTTTTTGATAATTAAGGCCGAGTGGCTAAAAAAAGGGGAAAAGAGCTTTAAAAAGAGATTTTTTTGGCGTTTAGCCGATTCTTCTTCATAAAGAACAATAATAGTGGAATAAAAAACCCCTGGACGCAAAGACCAGGGGGTTGGACGGGTTTGCCCAAAAAGTTTTATATCGTTCAACTAAAAATATTAATCGTTTTCTTCAAAGTGCAAATGCTGGTGGTGAGCACCAGCACCAATGTGTAATACAAAACCCATTATCGCCAAATCCTTGAGTATATTAACTAAAGCCCATTGACGCATTTCAGCATCGCCCGCATTAAGGGCATTTGGCACATGTATAGTTAAAATAAAAAACAACAGAAACCCTGCAGTCAGATAGCTGGTAAATTTTACATATTGATTGGTTATAAACGAAATGCCTACCAATATAAAACTTGCACCAACAAGATAGGCCCAGCGTATACCCCCGGGTAAAAAATTAGGGACATAAACCAGCAGGTCCTCAGGATATATGAAATGAAAAATACCAAAAATGATAAATACCACTGCAAGCAGATAAATTGCAAGTCGGGAAACAATGTGATATTGTTGCATATGTTTAAGATTTTAAGGGTTAAGCCGCATAGAAGTTACAACAAATTATTTATATCTGTTTTCAAAACCAGGGATATAAATTTTTTTTCTTAAAAAAGGTATTGGGGAAATTCAGCAGCTGATTGGGATAGTACTGCTAAAGACTCGTTGGAATTGGCCTAAGAATCTAATCGGATGCTCCCTGGGCTTATTACCCTTACGGTCAGGTGTAATATTATTGATGCTATTTAAAAAATAAAAAAGCCGCCCATTTCTGAACGGCTTTTACTGATATTTCAGACAGATTATTTTTTTATTAGTTTGACGGTATCTACAATTGCCGTTTGACCGGCCGTTACGGTAACATTTCTTTGTGCATCCTTATGAATGGTATCATTGGGTACATAGGATAAGCTATAAATTCCTCCGGCAATATCCCTGATCAGGTATTGGCCATTGGCGGTGTCTGTAAAAGTTGAGGCAATGGTATCTGTTCCCTGAATGGCATAGACAGTTGTTCTTACAGAATCAGGAACTACAACACCTTTGATATTTCCGCCAGACGGAACAAAAGAAATAATCCTTAATACTGGTTTGAGTAAATATTTCCCACTGTTTCCTGCTTTTACGATTGATTTACCAGCATCAAAATCCAGGATTAATCTGTAGAGGATACCACCGGTAACATCTTGTTTTATCAAGACTTTCAGTCCCGATTGTTGTGCGCTGGGGGTTGTCATCATCGACTTCTCACCCGATTTTGTTATGATATAATTATTCTCGCCTAATATCAGCCGGATTTGTGATATAGAACCCTGGGGTATTTCAGCATCAGCAAGTATTGTGTCTTTACCATTGGTTAATTCCATCAGGTTATATAACCCCGGATGTGCGCCTCCAACCAATATTTCACTGGTATCGCTCATCTTAATCCTTACCTCTTTGATATCAACCCATACCTCTTTTACATTTGGATCCGGACTGTCTGTTAAACGCACTTGTAACCTTGCCTGGTTATCTTTTGTATTTGCGTTTTTCTGACAGCTAACAACAGAAAAAACCAGCATTAATATGCTAAAGGATTTCAGTAAAATGCTCATAATCAGTTTCATAAAGATTTAAAATTATTTAAGTGCAAATGCCCTTTTATTGTCTACTTTATACATAGCCAAATTTGGGACCGTTTTTGAAATTGTGGATAATTTATCCTGCAAACAACAATTAAGTTTGGATAGATAGAACGAAACCAAATAGACATCAGGCCCAATTATGTAAACGGAAGATCAATTTTTTAGCAAAAAACTATATATTATTAGCTATATGTTTTTTAAACGAAATGCTGACTACACATTTCACAAATCACTGCAATGAGTCAATTTAAAAATGTAGTATTTATTAATCTGGGAAAATAAAATATCAGGAAACCATATGGCAAATTGCAGATATCCTGACCCGTAAAATGATAAATGTGTTTAGGGTTTACATTATTTATCAGCCGTCCACTTTTCAAAATCCTTAAACCAGGAACTGCCCCAAAGTGAATACCGTGGAATAATATTTGATTTTAGCCTCCTGATAAAATCTGCATAGTCTTTCTGTTCCAGAGGGGTCCATAAAGATTCGCTGACTGCTGTCATTCTCGGGAAAACCATATAATCCACCTTGGTTGAGTATTCCATGTATTCCGTCCAAACATTTGCCTGTCCGCCCAGAATCTTATCTGCAAGGCCCTTTTTAACGATTGAATTTGGTACAGGCTCATATCGATAAACAGATTCCAGGGAGTTGTATCCATGTATAGCCAGGCTGTCTTTGGGGTCCTTTGACTGGTAATGATCAAAATAATACGGCTTGCCTGGGGTCATGATAACAGAGAAGCCTTTTGTGGCTGCTTCAATGGCTTTTTCATCATTGCTCCAGTTCATGACAATGGTAGATGTATCCAGTTTGCCTTCCATGATCTCATGCCAGCCAAGTACTTTCTTGTTTTTCTCTTTGAGGTATTTACTTACTTCTTCAATGAAATAGGTTTGCAGGGCAATCTCATCTTTCAGTCCGTTGCGGCGCATAAATGCCTGGGCACTGTCGCTTTTCTTCCACCAGAGTTTACTGCATTCATCACCGCCGAGGTGAATATAGGGCGAGGGAAAGAGATCTGCGATTTCATGAAAAATGGTCCTGAGAAATTGAAAGGTTGCCGGATTTGGTGCGAGTACATTGTTCTGCCTGTTATACATACCCCAGGTATATGCCACGCCCCAGGCAGCTTTAGGGTCGGTGCTTAATTCCGGGTAGGCGGTAATGGTAGCGCGGCTATGACCAGGTATATCAATTTCAGGAATTACTGTAATTCCCCGCACTGCAGCATAGGCCAGGATCTCTTTAACTTCTTCCCGGGTATAATATCCGCCATACCTGGTGCGATCATAACGTGCAGGGGTATCTTTAAAATGGCCGATCAGTGTCGAATCTCGCCATGAGCCAATACTGTTAAGCTTTGGGTAGGAAAGAATTTCTATGCGCCATCCCTGGTCGTCTGTAAGATGCCAATGAAATGTATTGAACTTATGAAAGGTCAGGTAGTCGATATATTTTTTAACATACGACAATGGGAAAAAATGCCTCACCACATCCAGGTGCATTCCACGATAGGCAAAACGAGGATAATCTGTGATCTGAATGGCTGGTATGATTGCATTAGTAGTTTTTTCTACTGGCAATAACTGTAAAAGCGTTTGCATGCCATTGATAATACCTCTTACTGTTTTGGCCCTAAGTGTTACCAATTTATCATTCACTTCCAGCAAATACATTTCATCTTTTGTAACCTTATTACTATCAAAAACTAACCTAAAGTCTTTGCCAATGGATTTTGTATCTGCCAATGGCATTGTTTGTAACCCAATCCCACACTGCTGTTCCAATTGGTCCGCAAAGTAAACTGCTTGTTGCATGAACGATTTATCAAACAGAATTCGGACTGAAGGATTTACAGCAAAACCTGGCCCACTGCCCATAATTGTATTTACCGGGCGTGGTGTTATGTCCTGTGCGCAGATGACCGAAGAAAGTAAAACAAAGTGTAACAGGGCTGTAATTAATCGAATAAATCCCGGCATTTTTTACTGCTTTTGTGCAAACTAACAATATTTTAAGGGGAACCCGGCAAACTTCACTCAACTATTGATCAATATCAGTAGAGCAGGTGTGCTGGATCATGAATTTCTACTTAAAAAAAAGATAAACTTAGGGTCATAATGTTGGATAATGAAAAACAAGAATATAACAGTATTGCTATTGGTTTCTATAGTTGCCTTTTTATGTAGTGCTTGCGATAAATCCCCCCAGGTTTTTTCTGTTAACAATTTCAGGACTGGGTTTGAAGAAAATGGGAAATTAAGTCCGGTTTTGCCAATACCGGTAAAGGGCCTTACGGGTATATGGATAGGACTGGAACATAAATTGAAAATAAGTCCTTCTATTTCTTCCGGTTTTCGCAATACCGGAAACAAACCTTTAAAAGATACCAGTTTTTTTATTGTCGAGCTGATAGATACCCTTCAGGAGCAAGACGGGTTCAGGGATACCACATCATATGATCTCGCCTTTTTCAGCATTGCCGGACAACAATATATTGAAGTAGTAAGCCCGGGTACCAAAATTGCGGCGCATGATTTTATGCTTCCCATCAGTACGTATTTAAAATTAAATAAACTCACAAGGGATACCATCATAATACAAATGCCCGATGGCATATTTACAGAGGCCTTTTTGAAGTCGAACGGGTTTACGTATTTTATTCCATATGAAAACAACAAGGATGAAAATGGCCCAATCTATCTGACTGAAAATCCGGAAAAGTTAGCCCAGGTATTGAAAGCACTTTATCCGATTCCGGAAGCTTTTCAAAGAGCCGATACCCTTATCAGAATGAAATAAATGGGTAGTCCTCTTTTTCGGTTTAAATCTTCAAATATTTGTTGGAAAAATTGAAATAAATTGTAAGTAGTTAAGGCGCCTGGCAGAAAGCAATTGCCGTTATATTATCTTGATTTTATTGGTAATTCACTTTTGCCAGTTTAATGCGAAACATTTTCATAATTCAAAAAAGTATAACATTGAAAAGAAGATCATTTATCCGTCAAACGGTATTAGCAACCGGGGCTGTATTTACCTATCCGGCAATATCAGATCTACGTTCATTTACATCCGGCCTGGAAATATCTCTGGCGCAATGGTCATTGCACAGGGCATTACAATCCGGCCGGATGGATAACCTTGAATTTCCTTCAATCGCCCGACAGAAATTTGATATCGGCGCTGTGGAATATGTTAACCAGTTTTTTGGTGGAAAGAAAATGGGATTTAAGGAAGCCGCAAAAGACACAAACTATTTGAATGAACTGCTGAAAAGAAGTAAAGATGCCGGTGTGGTCAATCATCTTATTATGGTTGACGATGAAGGCCCGCTTGCTTTGCCCAATGATGCCCAAAGATTGCCCGCTGTGGAAAATCATAAAAAATGGATCGATGCCGCGAAATACCTGGGTTGTAAAACGGTCAGGGTTAACCTCCATGGCGAGGGGGAATCAGCAGCCAAAAAAACAGCATCAATTGATTCTTTGGGAAAGCTTGGCAGTTTTGCCGCAACAATGGGTATTAATGTGGTGGTTGAGAACCATGGCAGTGATTCATCCAATGGTAAATGGATGGCTGATGTGATGCAAAAGGTGAACCTGTCCAATGTGGGGACACTACCGGATTTTGGGAATTTTTGTATCAGCCATCCATGGGGGCAAACCCAGGATCCCTGTTCGGATATGTATGACCGTTACAATGGCGTAAAAGAAATGCTTCCTTTTGCAAAAGGAGTTAGTGCAAAAACATATGATTTTGATGAAAAGGGAAATCAGCCCAAAATGGACTATGGAAAACTTATGGATATTGTAAAGTCATCGGGGTTTAAAGGTTATATCGGCATCGAATATGAAGGCTTCAATGATAATGAAGAGGAAGGAATTCGGAAAACTAAAGCGCTTTTGCAGCGATTCCTTTAATGATTGGCTAAGTGTGATTTTTTAATTAAAGATGGACATGGCCATATTGATTTTATATATCCCATATTATCTATGTATTATTTTATGGCAGGATTTTACCTGTATAAGTAAAAGGAACGGCTATTTGTTCACTAAATGCATCATTGATTAACATACACGGCCATTACTGGGTTACCTTTTGGCAATTTTGACATAAATTTGCGGAAAATTAGCCTCCTATATCATTTACATAAATCATTATATATGCTTAAGAATAAAAAAGTAACATTCATTTTACCAGCTGAAATTGTTGCAGATGCTTCTCATGGTCTTTTATTGGGTGAATTCAATAATTGGAACAAAGAAACCGGCTTCAGCCTGAAAAAGGCAAAAGATGGTTCTATGAAGGCAACCATTGAGCTTGAAGCTGGCAAAAGTTATGAGTATCGCTATTTATTGGATGGCGGTCGTTGGGAGAATGATCAAACTGCCGAACAGTATGCACATGTACACGGATTTGATATTGTGAATTGTGTCATTACCGTTCCGGTTGAAGAAACTTTAGTTGAGGCAAAGCCAAAAGCAAAGAAAGCGGTTGCGCCTAAGGCTGAGAAAGTGGAGAAAGTTCCAGCAGAAAAAGCATCAACTAAAAAGGTAAAGTCAGTTCCGGTTGCAAAGAAGGCAGCAGATGATCTGACTAAAATTGAGGGGATCGGCAAAAAAATTGCCGAACTTTTGAAAGCGGAAAACATTTCTACTTTTTCAGATCTGTCTAAAGCAACCCCTAAAAAACTGAAAGCCATCCTGGATGCAGCCGGAAATAAATTCAGCATGCACGAACCGGCAACCTGGCCGAAGCAGGCTAAACTGGCTGCAGCGGAAAAATGGGAAGACCTGAAAAAATTGCAATCCGACCTTAAAGGCGGCAAATAATCAACCTTCGGGGCATTACTGTTCCGGATAAAACTCACTTATGGGAATTGCTGATAAACTTTTTAATCTCAGAAATGAGAAGGCTGACGCTAACCTGAAAGCCGGCCTGGACTTCCTGGCAACTAATAAACTCAAGCCTGGTGTGGTGGAATTGCCAAGTGGGCTACAATACGAGGTGCTCGTTGCTGGGGAAGGGGCCAAACCATTGGCTACCCAGAAAGTAACCTGCCATTACCATGGTACACTGATTGACGGAACTGTTTTTGACAGTTCCGTCAAAAGGGGCCAGCCGGCCACTTTCCCGTTGAATGCAGTAATTAAAGGCTGGACGGAAGGAGTTCAATTGATGAATACAGGCAGTAAATGGCGGTTTTTCATACCTCCACAGCTTGCTTATGGCGACAGGCAGGTGAGTGCCCAGATTGGACCAAATTCTACATTGATTTTTGAAGTGGAGCTTTTGAGTATCAGTTGAGCAGGATTTTGAGGATTGGATGGATTGGCAGGATGGATTATGCTGATTTTTAAGGATTCTTAGGTTTCCAAAACCCCGATAGGTTTCCAAAACCCCGATAGGTTTCCAAAACCCCTATAAGTTTCCAAAACCCCTATAGGTTTCCAGAACTCCGGTAGGTTTCCAAAACCTGGCTGCGAGAATCAAGCCGAAGCGCCCATTTCCTTTAAAGCCTTCACAAACTGGTCAAGTTCGCTTAGGGTCGTATAAAGATTTGGTGTAATGCGGCAACCTTGCACATTGGCATAATCAATGGCAACAGTGAAGACCTTATATTTCTTCATCAGGGTTTCCGCCAATAATGCGGGCTTCATCCCTTTTATACCCACATTTGCAATGCCACATGACCTGGCCGGATTCGCAGGAGTATTAATGATTACTCCTGGAGCTGATCGAACCTTTTCGGTCCAGTAAAGCTGCAGGTAGCGGAGCCGGGCTTCCTTTCTTTCAGGTCCGATCTTATTGTAATAATCTATTGAATCTGGGATCGTCAGATCTGTTGCTACCGGATGAGTACCGATATGATTCAGCCTCAGGATATCATCTTCTTTCCTGGGGGAATCTGCAATAAGTGGCCAGATATTTTTGATATTATTTTTACGCACATATAAGATACCTGCACCTAAGGGAACGCTTAACCATTTATGCAGGCTGGCTCCATAATAATCGCAATTCAGATCGGTCATATTAAATGTAATATGGGCAACAGCATGTGCACCGTCAACCATAACCTGTACGCCTTTTTGGTGCGCCATGTCGCATATCTTTCTAATCGGCAGGATCTGCCCGGTTATATTGATCATATGACAAACCATCAATAACCTGGTTTTGTCTGTAATGGCATTGGCATAAAGATTTACGATCTCTTCATCGTTTGCAGGATGATTGGGAACTGAAACCTTTTTAAGTATTACATTATTTCTTTCAGATATCTGCCTGAACATATCCTGCATGGCGCCATAATCCTGTTCTGCAAAAACTGCCTCATCCCCCGCTTTCCAGGGGAAACCACCAATGATCATATCCAGAGATTCAGTAGTGTTTCTGGTGATAATTAACTCATCTCCACCGCACCCCAACATAGCAGCCAGCTTTTCTGCGATCTTTTTTTTGTTGTCCCACTGAACAGTACGCATATAATACGAACCCTGGTAATTGACCTCTCGAATATGGGCCAGATATTTTTCAAGGATCTCTTCCGGAATAAAATTATAATAACCATTCTCCAGGTTGATATAATCCGGTTTTAAACGATAACCCTTACGGATTCCCTGCCAAAAGATTTCATCTTCCGCTAAATGAAGCGCTGGTATATCCTCAAATTTTTTTATCCAGTCTTCCATCGCCTTCGCAGAAAAAGGGCTACTGATCCCGGCAATCGCCAGTCCCTTGATAAATGTTCGCTTATTCATAATAATTGATATTTTCCCAACCCGGTTCTGGCAGGTACTGTGCTCATTGGGAAGGTAAGATTTTTTTGAAAGGGAAATACCGAAAATGATTTACCTCAAAAGAGTGGAGGAAGAAAAGTATTATGGAAATGCAGTAAATTTAAATTTATGACCCCACTACAAGATCGCCGCTCGTTTATTAAGACCACCACCGGATTACTGGCCGCAGGCCTGAGCGGGTTTGGTTTTACCGAAAACAAGAAATACCCCTTGCTGTCGTTTTCAACACTTGGTTGCCCAGATTGGTCCTTTGAAAAAATTGTACAGTTCGCTTCAGAAAATCAATATAAGGGGATTGAAATCAGGGGGATACAGCGGGAGCTAAACCTAGTAAAATCAAGTGCATTTAATTCGCCTGCAAATATTGCAGCATCCAAAAAAATGCTCAAGGGTATAAGCATAGTAAACCTCGGGGCCTCATCTAACCTGCATTATCCTGCAGGTGCAGAAAGAACAAAAAGTATTGAAGAAGCTAAACAGTTTATCGATCTGGCGAAATCCCTTGACTGCCCTTTTATCCGCGTGTTTCCGAATAACTTCCCTAAAGATCAGGAAAAACAAGCCACACTTGATCTGATCAAAGAAGGGTTAAGGGTATTGGGCGATTATGCTAAAGGAAGCGGAGTGACGGTTCTTATGGAAACACACGGTGATGTTGTTTATTCGGCCGACATTTTACAAATTATGCAGGATTTGAATCACCCGCAAACAGGATTAGTTTGGGATATAATAAATATGTGGACGGTTACAAAAGAAACTCCCGTTCAGGTATACCCGAAATTAAAACCATATATCAGGCATACGCATATTAAAGATTGCCGGATGGTAGACGGAAAGATCCAGTATACTTTAGTGGGAAAAGGAGAGTCGCCGATATTCCAGGCCATCGACCTGTTGAGAAATGGTGGATACGAGGGATATTATAGTTTTGAATGGGAAAAACTATGGCACCCTGAAATTGAAGAACCCGAAGTAGCCTTGCCCGCATATGTATCAGCCATGAAGTATATTAAATAATCGAATAGCCGGCTAAGGAAAATTATCATTAATGAAGCAAAAGCAGTACGGCATTTTCTCACTTCCGGTTATCGTTGGCGCATTAGGTTTTTTTGTAGATATATATGACCTGCTCTTATTCAGTATTGTTAGAAGAGCGAGTTTTTCAGATCTTGGCGTTCCGGAAAATGAATTAAAAAATATTGGCGAGAACATCATCAGCTGGCAGATGATCGGCCTGACCATTGGAGGGATTTTCTGGGGGATACTGGGCGATAAAAAAGGAAGGAAGAATGTATTGTTCGGATCTATCCTCCTGTATTCATTAGCTACAATTGCAAATGGATTTGTACAAACGGTTGATCAATATACATGGCTGCGTTTTATTGCAGGCCTTGGACTGGCAGGTGAATTAGGGGCCAGTATTACACTTACCAGCGAACTGTTGCCTAAGGAAAAACGGGGCATTGCGGCAGCTATTATTGCTACAAGCGGCGTGTTTGGAACGATAGCCGCTTATTTTGTTTATTCGTTCAGTGGGGAGGACTGGCGGCTTTGTTATTTTATTGGAGGAGGCATGGGACTGGCGCTTTTGTTTTTACGAATGGGCGTACTGGAAAGTACAATTTATGATGCTGCCAAACACGCCCATGTACAGTTGGGAAATTTCCGGATGTTTTTTAATAGCAAAGACCGTTTTTTGCGTTACCTGCGAGGTATCCTGATTGGATTACCCGTTTGGTATGTTATAGGAATATTAATCAGTTTCTCAGACGAATTTGCCAATCGATTTGGCATTAAAGGGTTCGACCAACCCAAGGCACTGATGCTGCAATATGTTGCACTTGCATTTGGTGATATGTGTGCCGGCTTCCTAAGCAATTACCTGAAAAGCAGAAAAAAAACACTGCTTATATTTTATGGGATACTTGCATTTTTCATCATACTTTTTTTTGCATTGAAAGGCGGGGGAAATGCTTTCAATATGTATCTCATCTGTATGGGATTGGGTTTTGGATCAGGACTTTCCGTTTTATATATTACCATGAGTGCCGAACAATTTGGAACCAACTTAAGGGCAACGGCAGCCATCTCTATACCAAATCTCGTTCGGGGTTTCCTGCCCATAATGTTGCTCTTTTTCCAGTTGATAAGAAGTGAATCTTTATTAAATAATTACGTAACGTCAGCATGGGTGATCGGTGCGATCATTATTTCGGTTGGATTTATTTCAGTATTAAGATCAAAGGAAACCTTTGGCCGGGATTTGGACTACCTGGAAGAATAGTGAAACGGATAAGTTGCTTTGCGGTGAACTTAGTTGCCATTTCCAACACGCTGTATTTCATCTGCTGCACTGCCGCCACTTCGCCTGGCAGCTTTAACCGGCTTTCCAAAACGATATGTAAATGCAATATTGACAACACGTGAATCGCGGGTGAGTAAAAAATATTCTTCCGCATTTTCAAAATCGGTGAGTCCCTCCATTGCCTGGGTATAAAATATATCACGGATACTTAATTTCAATGTGCCTTTCTTTTTCAGAATAGGCCTGGAAACACCTGCCGATACCTGGCCGGTAGGATACAGTAGTTCCTGTAAATCATTTCTTGCTTTGCTTGTATAGAAGCCGGAAAGCTCTGCCGCGTAAGTATCACCAATACGAAACTGGTTATTGATGTTGAGATTTAATTGATTGATGTTTGAATTATATTCATCCCAAACATACCCACTCAATTCTTTGTGGTTAAACACAGCCTGTCCAGTGAGACTCCACCATTTTGCGGGCGAAGCTTGTACTGTTACCGAAATACCCAGGTTAATGGCATGATCGATATTGCCTTCAGCGTAAAGCAAAATGCCATCACTATTGGTCAGAAAAAGCTGGGTAAAATAATTTTTTATAATGCTATACGACACAGCTGTTGTGAGAATATTTTTGAATTGATGACTCAACTCCATATTCCAGCTGTATTGCGGAAGGAAATATGGATTCCCGGTTTGGTAAGTATATTTATTGATGATAAAAACAAAGGGGTTCAATTTTTGATACGCAGGCCGGTCAATTCTTCTCCCGGCTGTAAATGTAAATGTGCTGGCGGAGTCTGCCTGGTAAGAAACATATCCGCTTGGAAACAGGCCACTGTATTTTTTAGAGAATGCCGAATCGTCTTTTATGGCATTACCCAACTGATTGGCATTGTAAGTAGTGTACTCATATCGAAGTCCGGCCTGGAAAGTAAATCGTTTATATTTTTGTTCCAGGTTGCTGTATAAGGCATGAATGCTTTCTTCATATAGGAAATGATTACTCTTTCCATAGTCTTGACTCCATTGACCACCATCATAATATTGATATTCGGCCAGGTTATCCGTATTTGTATGGGATGTCTTCCAGCCTGATTCAAGTTTGCCATTTTGCCCAAAACGGAAACTATGATCAATCTTGCCCGATAAAATATGGATTGAGGAAGGAAGGTATCCTTTAGATGCTTCATTATAACCACCAGGAACATCCAGGGTATTTGAAAAATACTGTTCATTTCGAATATCATAGTTCAGCCAGTCGAAATCTGCAGAAATATCCTGTGATTTATTTATCGCATGTCTGAAGTTTAGATTCAAAGAACCATTTTGAAAATGATTGCTGCTGCTTCCTGTAGTTATAATAGTCGAATCTATACCGCCATTTTCATTTATCCAGTTTGCCTTTGCATCGGATGCTCCTTTTCTTGAAACGATTACTCCGGTAAAAGCAATGCCAAAACTTGTTTTTTCAGTTGCATAATAATCAACCCCTGTTTTAATGGTATTGTTCAGGCTTTGCCCTTTCAGATATGTAGTTTGATCTAATGAAGCAATTGTTTTACCTGTTACATCGTAGTAGTCTCGCAAAGCATATATGTTGGTAAAAGATTCATTATACCCTGTACTAAAATTAAAAAAGCTGTTGAATTTTCCCTGCCGGTAATTCAATAAAAAACTGTTGTTTGATTTTGGATAGCGACCCTGTCCATAGGAAAGGGACAGGGTTCCATTTATTCCTTTTTGCTTATTCTTTTTTGTTTTGATATTAATGATACCGGCATTGCCACTCGCATCATATTTTGCCGAAGGGTTTGTGATAAGTTCAATCTGGTCAACCTGAGATGCACTCATGCTGCTCAACAGGTTTGCCAGTTCGGAACCGGATAAATAGGTTTGTTTATCATCAATCAGTACCAGTACGCCGGATTTTGCCTGCAGGCTGATCCCATTGTTTTTGTCAACAGTAACTCCCGGAGACTTTTCAAGTACTTCAAGTACAGTAGCCCCGGTATTGGTAACAGCAGCATCCACATTGATCAGTACTTTGCCTTTGGATCTTTCAATCAATGGTCTTTTGCCTGTGATGGTGATATTTTGTAAGGTTGCACTTTGTGGCATCAGTTCAAATTCAAATGGACCCTTATTTATTTCAGAAATGCTGTAAGATTTACTGATGAATGTTTGATATCCGGCGAGACTGATTTCAAATCTGTAATCACCCGGGGCTACATGAGGCATTGTTGCCTTACCTTGTAGATTTGAGATAGCTGTTCTCATCAGTATGGAATCACTAACCCTTATCAGCAATATGGTGGCAGATTCAACCGGTTCCTGTTTTTCATTACGGACCAGTAATGAAATAACGGAATCTGTAGCATTGGCTGTTTGGCCAATGCCTGTTTTAAGGAATAAGGTCAGTAATATAAAAAACAGCCATTTCTGCATAAGCGTAGCCAAAATAAAACATTCACAGAATTCATTTTCAGAATTATTTTAAATGGCTTAAGTGAAGGATAAATTGAATGATAATACCTGGCATTTATATATCGGCCTGCAATTATTCAGGCTTTTGAAATACCAGGCAGTGCTGCCAGGGGAGGTTGCCTATATTTTTCATAAAGCTGAAACCGGCGGCTTTTAATTCTTTGACAGCTTGCTTCTGCGTCATTTTATGTATTTGTTTTATGGGAACAGAACTATCTTCTGCGCGGTATTCGATCAGGAAAAGTTTGCCCCCTGGTTTCAGGGCTTCGAGCATCGACCTGGCGATTTCATAGGGAAATGACAGTTCGTGGTATACGTCAACCATCAGCATAATATCTATACTAGCCGGTGGCAGCTCAACTGATTGCTCTTTTCCAAGTACCGTTTTAATATTGGGAATGTGTTCATCTTTGATCCGTTTGTCGAGGTATGCGATCATTTGCGGTTCAACATCAACGGCATAGATTTTCCCGTTGCCCACCATTTTAGCCATACGAACTGCATGATATCCACTGCCTGCACCTATATCAGCCACCACCATGCCGGGCTTCAGTTCCATATTTTTTAACAGGAGGGTGACCCTTTCTTCCTTTTCTCTTTCGGGCCTTTCCAGCCAGGAGATACCATAGTGACTCATTACATAGGCAATC
>JAHEEX010000282.1 GCA_024640465.1 Sphingobacteriales bacterium
TCCCTGTCCCTTTCGATCTTATGCTCCAGTTGGTACTCTGCCAGAAAACCGCAGAAGACCGCCAGGAATAACATTAAAAATTCCCAGAAATAAGATTTCCAGTTTTTCTTTTCATGATGGCCTGCGTGATGATGTACTTCCATATTACCGGTTGAGAATTTGTTATCGGAATGTGCAGATTGAACCGCCTCTGGATTGGTTTCAGGAACAGAAGAGTTTTCAGATTGCCCTGTTTGATTTGTATTTTCAGAGATTTTATCTTCATCCATTTTTAAGCAATTACGCAGCTACATAAAAAAACCAATGCGTCCAATTGACCATGCTGGGATTTATTTTTTAAATAATTCAAGCAAAGCCGTTACGCCTATGACCGTACCCAGTGGTATTGCAGACAAATCAACCTTGTAATTGCCATTATGGTTGTAATAAGGCGCTTTCTTTCCTTCCTGATTGGCTTTTGCAACATCCTCCGGATTTGCAGTTCCAACCCAAACATAATCGCAAATGGTTTTATTATTTCCTAATACCAAATGATTAAAGTCTTCCGAACCCATGATGGGAGGAGTATTGACAATAATTTTATCTGCGGCCATTACACTGCTTAATGCTTTGTTTACTTTATATGCCAGCGCGGAATCATTAACCTGCGGATAAACACTGCCTTTCATTAATATAGTGGGATATGATTCTTTAGGCAAACCATTTGCAACAGCGATCCCTTCATTTATCCTTTTGATTCCATCCAGTAAAGTGTTTCTGATTTTGTCATTGAACCACCGAAGATTCAACTTAACAACGGCTGATGCAGGAATTACATTATTATCACCCCCTGCATGGATGGCACCAACTGTCAAGACGGCTGCATCCTGGGCCGCAATACCCCTGCTGATGATGGTTTGGTATTGTTGTATGGCATTACTGGCCATCACTATGGGATCTTTTGTTAATTCCGGTGATGAACCATGTCCACCAATACCATAAAATGTTACATCTAACTGGTCGCTGCCAGCAGCCCTTTCGCCTGTGCCATTTTTAACACTTCCCACTGCAATAGGCGTTGTATGCAAGCCAAATAAAAAGTCCGGAACGGGAACGCCTTTGTCATACATTTTATCATTAACCATGGCTTTAGCGCCTGTCAATGGCTCTTCAGCAGGCTGACCCAGGAATACCAGTGTGCCTTTCCACTGATTTTTTGAAGCCACCATTATTTTGGCAACACCGAGTAACCAGGTTACATGTGCATCATGTCCACAGGCATGCATAACCGGTACTTCCGTACCATCATCCTTCTTCATGGTTTTTGTACTGGCATAAGGCAGTCCGGTTATTTCTTTAACAGAATTACAATCCATATCCGCACGGTACATGACAATCGGTCCATCCCCGTTTTTCAAAATGCCCACTACACCTGTTTTGGCAATACCTGTAATGACTTCATACCCTAATGATTGTAATTCTTTGGCAATAATAGCCGAAGTACGCACTTCCATAAAACCCAGCTCCGGGTTTTGATGCAGGTCTTTGTATATGTCTACCAGCCTGGATGAATCGGCATAAGCCATTTGCTTAATTGCCGTTACATTAGTGGCGCCCGCAACAGCTTTTTTTTGCTGTGCTACAGCGGCTGTATGTGTCAATAAAATCGTAATCAAAAAAGTGAATAAAAAATGCTTAATCCTGATCTTCATATAAAAATTGATTGTCTTATTTAATATTTAACTTTTTTAGTCCTTTTTACTCTTTGACATAAATTCTACTTTTTTATATTCCGATTCATCCGGCGGGCCGGCTGTAACCTGCAGAAACGGAGCACCAGTGAGGGTCATAATAACAGAACCAAAAGTAAATCCCCCATCCTTCGGCGCCCTGCATACCGGGTTGTCTTTATCGTCTTTGGATCTCAATGTTTTTTTAATGAGGATATCATCCACACTGGGAGCTTCTTTCACTCTTTTCTGTACGGCTGTTAACCGGATATGGCTGTTTGACTTATTAGGATCAATACCATCTTTATTCGTTGGATCAAATTTTTTAAACCAGTCTTTCACATCATCATTTGCCAATGGATGATTGGTATGATAAATGGTACCATTTGTATTTTGGGGATCAAACCTTGTTACTTTGTTAGCCGATGCTTCAAAATCAAATACCTCACCCCTGATACCAATGATATAGTTCTGGCCGGATGCATGGGGAACAGATTGGATAAATTGAAGCAGGTCTTCTTTGGCTGTGGTATTAAGTATGCGTCTTACTATAAAAGCTACAGGCAAACCGGTATTTGAAGCTTTTAACTGCATCAACGTATTCATACAAGCACCAATACCTGTTTCATTCATGCCATTTAAAGCAATAAGACCCGGGTGGGTTAATATTAATTGTTCAGGTCTTTTATCCGTTTTCGTTAGCCGCATCAGCACCTGGTAGCCATCGGTATAGGATTCAATATCCATATTCTGCGCGATGTATGCACTTTTTCCATTGCGTGCAGGAACCCCGATGCCACTGCAATGATGATTACTGAGATTATCCTGGTAGACCCAAAATTCATCCAGGAGATTGAAAACCATGATATCATTCATTTGCTGCCCCGATCCCTCCGCAATACCCCGTATCTCTTCATAAAGATCCGGCGTCCATTTTTTAATGGCTGCCGTAAACTGTGCATACTGAAAAAACTCTGCCAGTACAATATTTGCATCACGGCCCATCATATCGGATGTATTCTTTTTCCATTTGCCAACTATCTCCCCGATTTCCTTTTTCAAAAGTTTCCCGTGCTGCAGGCCAAGCTCATAGCCGGTGCCGGTTAAGGTAATTTCCCTGAGCTCTCTTTTGGTAATGGCAGAAAAATTAGTTGCAGCATTTTGAGCGTCTGCAGAAAGAAAAAATAAAAATGCTGAAAGCACAAAATAAAAATTTCTCATAATATTTTTCTTTTATTGGCAAGTCATCTATTTAATCCGTTTATACTTTTTCAAAATTTCAATGGTCAGTTTGTGGGGCAAAGCATACGACTTATTGCCATTGATCCCTTCCATGGTTTCCGCAGCAACCATGGCATTGATAATGGCTTCTTCAACAGCCTGTACGGTAGCTTCAAATAAAGGGTCGATCAAATCATTGGGTAATTCTACCACACGGGTAAAATCTTCCCGCTGAAAAGCGGACTGGTTTGCGGTGGAAAATGCAATGAAAATATCACCTGAACCATTTGTTCCCCTGCCGCCAACAATACCAATCCCCAGCGGTACCCTTGCGGCAATCCTTTTTAACTGGTGCGGCAATAAAGGGGCATTGGTAGCTACAACCACAATAATGGAACCGTCACCTTCCTGCCTGTAAGAAGCTGGCGGTAATTTCAACTCATTATTTAATGTATCCTTTAATTCCTTCCCAACAGGGACGCCGGCAATGGTGAGTGAACTTTTTCTCCCGAAATTGGCCTGTACTAAAACACCAACCGTATAGGTTGAGTCTTTAATTTTTACCACCCTTGATGAGGTACCTGTACCGCCTTTAAAGCCAAGGCACATCATGCCTGTGCCACCTCCCACATTCCCCTCTTTAATTGTGCCGGATGCAGCCGTATTCAATGCTTCATATGCGTTGCTTTCTTTAACATGGAATCCGTAAATGTCATTCAAAAAACCATCATAGGTTTCTGCAACTACCGGGTATGTATACCAGAAATCTTCTTTATACCAGTGTTTGTCAACAAACCATTTTAATACCGCATCACGCACTACACCCACACTGTTTGTATTAGTAATCATAATGGGGGTTTCCAGGAAACCGGATTCGGTTACCCAGGTGGTGCCGGTCATCTCTCCATTACCGTTGAGTGAATACCAATTGGCAAATACCGGGTTATTATTACGGCCCCTGGGCAGGATGGCTGTAACGCCGGTACGAACAGGCCCCTTGCCCAACACGTTTTTTCCAGATCCTGAAATGATGGTACTATATCCTACTTCCACACCG
>JAHEEX010000283.1 GCA_024640465.1 Sphingobacteriales bacterium
CATCAGGGATGATTATCCATTTGCCATCGGCATTCATCTCTTTGAGAACGGGTTTCCATGGACTTGGCTGATCCCATTTTTCAGGATCAACGGGCTGTCCATCAATCTGGAGATAGATCAATACTGTTTTCTTTGCATCTTTAACGGATCTTTCTGCAAGTAATAGTGGGATACCATTTGTTTGAAGACGGCGTGTACGGAATTGTCTGGCAGAAAATGCCTTTTCGCACCATTGCATATTTTTCTCGATCGCTTCCGGGAAATGTGCGTCATTTTCCAGGCTCAGTAATTCATAGAAAACGGGGAATGATTTCTTTGCCTGCTCCATGGCCCTGTCGTTCAGGGTTTGTGCCTGGGTGTAATGAAATATAAAGACAGAAATTATAAAAGATAAAACTATTCTCATTTTGTAAAACAGATTAGTGTATTCAAGTTAAGATTTATTACAAGGGGCATATAAATTTCTTAGCGCCTTTTCAACTCACCCCCTTCCCCTCTCTTGAAAGAGAGGGGTGCCTCTCCGCAATTTTTATCATAAATTTTAATTAGTACCTAACGCTTAGTTCTAGAAATCTTCATCACTAAAAAAAGGATGTGAAGTTGAGTTTATAAACATTTTTTGGGGCGAGACACTCTTCTCTGTTATTTAAACTGTTCACTATTCTCCCTGAATTAAGCTTCAACTTCCTTATTCCTTATTATATATTCCTTATTTCTTATTCCCTTAGGTTATTTTTCATTTTTACCATGATCGCCCCCGCAACCCGCTCCCCATCCATGGCAGCACTTACAATCCCGCCTGCATATCCGGCGCCTTCACCGCAGGGGTAAAGGTTTTTTATTTGAGGATGATGCAGTTTTTCGGCATCACGGGGAATCCTGACAGGGGAAGAAGTACGACTTTCTGTAGCCACCACCACTGCTTCATTGGTTAAGTAACCTTTCATTTTATGTCCAAAAGCCTTGAACCCTTCTTGCAGGGCATTATTAATATAGGGAGGCAAAACAGTGGCAAGGTCAACGGAGTGTATTCCGCGGATGTATGAGCAATCGGGCAGACTGCCACTGGTTTTACGTTGTGTGAAGTCAACCATTCTTTGTGCAGGCGCAATAAATTTTCCGCCACCTTCCTGATATGCTTTTTGTTCAATCGCTTGTTGAAAGGCCATTAATAATAAAGGGTTGTTTTCGTCCGGAACAGGTAATTTATTTTTTTTCTGTTCCTGCTTAAAGAAACGGATAGCATCCGATTGTTCTACCTGTACCACCATTCCGGAGTTTGCAAAAGGATTATTTCTTTTTGAAGGGCTCCAGCCATTTACAACCAGTTCGCCGGGTGAGGTGGAAGCGGTTGCAATGATCCCGCCGGGACACATACAAAAGGAGAAAACTCCTTTTGCCTGGACCTGTTCAACCAGTTGATATGAAGCAGGCGGTAATAATTCGGGCCTGCCGGCTTGGGGACTGCAGTGATATTGTATCCGGTCTATCAGTGACTGAGGATGTTCTATACGTACACCCAATGCAAAGGGTTTTGCTTCGATATTTATGTGATGATCGCGCAGCAATACAAAGATATCCCGGGCTGAATGCCCGGTTGCAAGGATATAGGCATTCCCGGAAAATGAATCACCATCTGCTGTATGTACTGCTTTAATGCGATCTTTTTCGATACTTAATGAAGTAACTTTTTTCTCAAAAATAAACTGGCCGCCGGCATCAGTGATCTGTTGCCGCATGGCAGTAATGATCTGGGGTAATTTATTGGTGCCAATATGGGGGTGTGCTTCGTATAGAATTTTTTCCTCTGCGCCAAAGTGAACCAGCAGGTTGAGGATGCGATTGATATCACCTCTTTTTGAACTTCGGGTATATAATTTACCATCACTGTAAGTACCAGCGCCACCTTCGCCAAAACAGTAATTGCTGTCTTCGTTAATAACACCCTCTTTATTCAGGATGGCAAGGTCCCTTCTCCTGGCTTTCACATCTTTGCCGCGTTCGAGAATGACAGGTTGTAATCCATTTTCCAGGCAGGATAGTGCGGCAAATAATCCGGCTGGTCCCGCACCGATGATGATAATTTTTTGAAGGGCCTGGTGAACATCCTTAAAATGAAATTTCTGCACAGGTCTTTCCTGGAAGGGTTCATCAATAAATGCCTGGAGAGTGAGGTTGATCTTTACCTGTTTACTCCTGGCATCGATCGACTCACGCAAAGTGTAATATCCTTTGACGTTTGAAGGACTTATCCCGCAGGAAAGCGCAATATATTTTGTTACAGCTTCCTGGCTGATGGCTTCTTCCGGCAATACCTGGATGGAGATTTTTTTCTGCATGAATTCAAAACTACAAGAATGTCGCTCCTCCGGAGCTCTAATACAAATACATCTGAATCTACAAGAATGTCGCTCCTCCGGAGCTTTGATGCAATATACAATTGAATCTACAAGAATGTCGCTCCTCCGGAGCTCTAATACAAATTACATCTGAATCTACAAGAATGTCGCTCCTCCGGAGCTAGAAGAATTGCATCTGCCGCGAAATAATGCATGTGCGAAGCAAAGTCATTGCTGCAAGAACTAGCTCCCTTGGAGCTACAAGAAATATTTATTTAATGACATGGAAAATCCATTATTTGGTAGTTATGGATTTCATTATTATCATTTTTATTTTGTTTTAAAGCCCCGGCGGGGCGACATACTTGTAGCACAATCAGGTTATTTCCTTTGAGCTCCGGAGGAGCGACATTCTAATTCTTTGATATAAAGAATGATTATCTAAGTTGTCTTAAACTTCCTTAATCATATCAGAACGGCAGGTCATCCACACCATCTGCACTGCGCGACATATCCGGCTGGAATGCAGGTGTTATTTCACTGCCTGATGAAGAACCACCCTGTTGAAGGTTGCCGGATTCAACTCTCCAGGCATCCAGGTTGGTGATATAATTTACCTGGCCATTTTTTTCCCAGCGGCTTCCTTTTATATTAAAATGAACTTTAACCTGGTCGCCGATATTGAAACGGTCGATAATGGTGGTACGATCCTGTACCGATTGAAACTTTATGTAATTCGTTATGATTCTTCCTTTTATGTCTTCGTTGGTTTCAATAACAAATTCCCTTGTTTTAAAAGTTTCTGTGCGCTGAACGGTATCAAATTTGGCTACCAGTTTTCCGGTTACATCAAATCCCATATGTAATAATTTTGACGGCAAAGGTATTGTTATAATTTAGGAAGAAGCAGACAAAAAAACTTCTTTTTTTTAAGGGAAATTATTCTACCTTACCACCTCTCCACAGGTTTATATGAAAAGATTTTCCCAAACGATATTTTCGGTTTTTTTTGTTGCTGTTTTTTTTGTATCCTGCCATAAACAGTTCCAACCGCAGTCTGTACAATACGCGGGATATTCAGTTGATCAAAGCAAAACTGATACAACTGTAAGTAATTTCCTTAAACCATATTCCAGTAAAGTTGGTGAAACAATGAATGATGTGATGGCCGAACTGGGAACAACACTTAAAAAGGAGCAACCAGATGGTACGCTGGGAAATTTTATGGCAGATGCTTACCTAGCTATGGCCAGGAAAAAGTTTGATGCTTCAGCGGATGTGGCTTTTATGAATAACGGCGGAATTCGGTTAAATAATATTCAGGCCGGCCCATTGCGCAGGGGAAGTATTTATGAAGTGATGCCATTTGATAACCTGTTGGTTATAGTGAAGTTAACAGGAACTCAATTGCAGCAATACCTGGATTATATTGCCACTGAAGGGGGATGTGGTATTGCAGGGGTGCGTATGACCATCCGGGATAAGAAAGCAACGGAAATTTTTATCCAAAATAAACCCATTGATCTTTCGGCCTCCTATACTATGGTAAATTCTGATTATGCAGTAAACGGGGGCGGTGGTTTTAATTTATTTAAGAATATGCCTTTTCAAAAAACGGGTTATTTGCTTAGGGATGCCATA
>JAHEEX010000113.1 GCA_024640465.1 Sphingobacteriales bacterium
TATGATAATTTCCTGGAGAACCGCCTGCGTTTTATGGGACATGTACTGGCAAACAGGATGGAAGTATTTTACGAATACAATACGGCCCTGATTGCCATACCTAAAGGTGATCTTATACGCTTTCATATTAAGACCGGCGATACGGAAGGTCTGGTAAACTACCCGCTTTCCATCAAAGGAATTAAAATGGCCGCATTACTGATAGACCGGGATGAAGAAAGGCGCTGGAGTTTCCGGAGTAAGGATGAATTTGACTGCAACAGTTTCGCCCGTACTTATTTTGAAGGAGGCGGACACTATAACGCCGCAGGCGGAAGAAGCAGCTTATCCCTTGAAGAAAATGTTCGTCAATTCAAAGAAGCGCTCAAAGAAAATGCTTTACAATTACAATAAACATACAATGAAAAAAACAATGCTGCTGCTGACCGTTATGTCGGCAATCCTGGTCAGTTCCTGCAAGAATATCGGTTTCGAAAAAACCAAAACCGGTATGGAATATAAAATCTTTGCCGAAGGCAAAGGCAAGCAATTGAAGAAAGGTGATTTTGTAAAATTCAATTACAAGATCACGTACAATGATTCCCTCATCAACAGTTCATACAATTTTATCCCCGGATATGATGAAGTGGACAGTGTTGGCCGCTACCATGATTTCTCTGAAGTGTTAACCAAAATGAAAGTAGGCGACAGCCTCGTATGTTTTCAGTTTGTGGATTCACTGGCTACACAAAACCAGTTTGGCATGCCTCCGTATATGAAAAAAGGCGGCAAACAAAAAATGACCATCAAGATCCTGGATGCGTTTGAAAATCGTGAACTGGCTGTAGTAGATTACCAGAAAGTGATTGATGATTTCAAGAATTCAGAATTGAAAGAGATAGAGAAATACATCGCAAAAAATAATATCAAGGCCGAGAAGGTTGGCGATAAAGTGTATGTTGAAATTTTAAGTGAAGGTACCGGTCCGGTGGCCGATTCAGGTTTGTTGGTTGGTATTAAATATACCGGTTACAACCTCGAAGGAAAATACTTCGATTCTAACATTGATTCAACAAAACAAGTGAATAAGCACGGTATGGAACTGTTCTATTTTGTAGCCAAAAGAGAAGGTTCTGTTGTGGGTATGCTGGAAGGCATCACTAAATTCAGACAAGGCAGCAAAGGAAGGATCTTTATCCCTTCTATTCTGGGTTATGGACCGCAAGGCAATCCTCCCATCAAACCTAACGAGAGCCTGATTTTTGATGTTGAAGTAGTAGAAGTTAAACCTTTACCACAACAACCGGCAGGGCCAAATCCAATGATGCCAGGCGGCAATCCAAATGGAGGTCAGTAATAAAACGCTGTAATATTATTATAAGAAAGCCCTGCAATATTGCGGGGCTTTTCTTTGTGCCTTTTTTCTTAGCGGTTTAATGCCTTTATTAATGTAATAGCTTCTTTAGCTTCCTTTACATCATGCACGCGCAATATATCCGCACCCTGCATCAAAGCAATCGTATTTACCACGGTGGTTCCATTGAGCGCTTCTGAAGCAGTTATGCCCAGTGTCTTAAATATGGTCGATTTACGTGACAATCCGGCAAGAATGGGCAGCCCGGTAATTTTGAATGCGCTGAGACGATGCAGCAATTGAAAACTATGTTCGATGGTTTTACCGAACCCAAACCCCGGGTCAAGCACCAGGTCATTAATACCCGCTGCAAGGCATTCAACCCGCTTACGCATAAAAAAATCCAGCACCTCCAACACAACGTCCTCATAAGTTGGCGATTTCTGCATGGTCTCCGGACGACCCTGCATATGCATACATACATAAGGCACAGAAAGGCTGCCCACGGCCCGGATCATTTCCCTGTCCATTTCACCACCACTTATGTCATTCACCATGGAGGCCCCGGCAGCAACAGCTTCCATGGCAACCCGCGACTGGTAAGTATCCACAGACAATATCGTTTCGGGGAACCGGTGATGTAATTCTTCGATAACAGGTAAAACCCGCCTTAATTCTTCCTCTATGCCAATCCTCTCGCTACCAGGCCGGGTGCTTTGTCCGCCAATATCCAGGATATCGACCCCTTCCGAAACCATTTTTTCAGCCGCCATTATCCAGTTCTTTTCAGTCAAAAGCCTGTTGCCGGCGTAAAATGAATCAGGAGTAATATTCAGGATGCCCATTACCAGTGGGTTTTCCACAATCCGGAGGGTCCCTTTTAAATTCCAGGAGAACATTATCTTGCGTTCGTTATTTTTGAAGGCTAAAGATAGAGATATGAAGGTTCAGATTAAAGGATTAGGAAACTATCCCTGCACCTATTTTGAAAGATGAAAAATGTTTATGGAGAAGCCATTGACCATGCCCCTTACAACCAATCAGCAATACGACCATGCCGTTGCCTCCTGCCGGCAGGTTTTTTTGGATAAGACCCGCGACTATGGAACATCCTGGCGGGTACTGCGAATCATATCCGTAGTGGACCAGGTGTTTATCAAAGCCCAACGGATCAGGACCATCCAGGAAAAGAAAGTCCAGAAAATAGGGGACAGCATCGCCTCAGAATTCATGGGCATTGTGAACTATTGTGTGATCGGGCTGATACAAATGGAACTTGATTCAACTTCGGTGGAAGACCTCTCCGTTACCGAAGTGGAAATTTTATATAATAAGCAAATTGACCGGGCACGAAATCTTATGCTCGACAAAAACCATGATTATGGCGAAGCATGGCGCGATATGAGCCAGGAAAGTTATGTTGACCTGATCCTGGTGAAATTGTTACGGATCCGGCAGATACTGGCCAATGACGGTAAAACGAGGATCAGCGAGGGCATTGATGCCAATTTTACAGACATGCTCAATTACGCCATTTTCGGGCTAATCCTCATAGACGAAGGAAAGCACCGATCAGCATAACTAACGATAAACACTACCTGATTTTAATCCATTAGAAACATGAAAATCCTTTTGCAGGCATCACGTATCATTGTAGGCGTACTCTTTATTTTCAGCGGACTTATCAAGGCAAATGACCCGGCCGGGCTTAGTTATAAGATGCAGGAATTCTTTGAAGTATGGGGTCTGCATGGCCTGAATGATTATACGCTGGCCTTTTCCATTCTCATGATCGGTTTCGAGATCATTGCCGGCATCGCCGTTTTAATAGGCTGGCAGTTTAATTTTTTCAGCTGGATGCTGCTGTTGCTCATCATCTTTTTTACTTTTCTTACCGGTTATGCATTACTGTCTGGCAAGATCCGCGAATGCGGTTGCTTTGGTGATTGTATAAAACTTACCGCCGGCCAGTCGTTTATCAAAGACCTTATACTGCTGGCCCTCATCCTTATTCTTTTTGTTAACCGGAAGAAAATAATTCCTTTCCATGGCAGCAGGATACCCATGCTGCTGTTGATCCTGACATCTGTACTGGCCTTTGTTTTCCAGTTTTATGTGCTTACATATTTGCCAGTGGTGGATTGCCTTCCTTATAAAGTAGGGAGTAATATTCCGGAGAAAATGAAGATACCTGCAGGTTCCCTGCCAGACAGTACAGTGATAAATTATGTGTATAAAAAAGGCGGTGCTGAAGTTGAATTTGATGCAGATCATTTCCCTGCAGACTTTAATGATTCGCTATACCAGTTTGTAAAAAGATATGATAAACTAGTGAGGGCAGGTAATGCACAACCTCCTATTAAAGACTTTGTGATCATTGCACCTTCAGGAACAGATACAACCATGGCCATTTTACAGCAAAGCGGTTTTCAGTTGATTGTTTTTTCCAAGACAGCCCCAAAGGATGTAAACGACTGGACATGGATGCCGGTGTTAAAATCAATTCAATTGGCTGCAAAAGAAAAACAGTTACCACTGGTTTGGGTTTCTGCGGATGCAGAAAATACCGCTAAAAGTTTAAGTAAGCTTAAAGTAGACGACATTCCAGTGATGCGTGGCGACCTTGTAGCCATCAAAACAGCTGCAAGGGTTGACCCAACCATATATCTTTTAAAAGATGGTACGATCCAGGGTAAATGGTCATACGCCAGGTTTGATGAGGTGCTTCCGTTTTTAGCGAATTAAATTCCGATATGCCTTTGATCAGATATGCATTATGGTTCTCGCTATCTGTTTGTGGTGAAAAAGTTGAAACCAATAATACAAGCCCACAGAGAGCCACGGAGGAAATAGAGAATCACGGAGAAATACAGCATATACACTGTGGCCCTCCATTTTTTCTCTGTGGTTCTCTGTGGCCTGAATTTTTGTTCATTGCTCTTAACACATCATTTATACAAAGTAATGGATATGGTTTTTAGATATGCACATTTTTATTCAATGAAATGAATTCCATTTGACCAGGTATATATTTAGAAAAATGGGCTACGGCATCCTCGTACTGTTGGGTGTGGTGATCGTAGTATTTTTTCTTTTCCAGGGAATTGGAGACCCTGCCAGACTGGTAATGGGTCAAACAGGCGATTCAAGTACCTTGCAAAATATCCGAAAAGAATTATACCTCGACCAGCCAAAAGGGAAACAATTTCTGTATTACCTGAATGATATTTCGCCGATAAGTATACATAGTGATTCTGCTATCAAACAGAAAAACCTTCAAGGTTTTTTTGTTGGTGGTAATACAAAGATCGGCATAAAGGTTCCCTACCTGAGAAGGTCTTACCAAAGCAAAAAAGAAGTCTGGAAAATATTAATGGAAGCCTTGCCCGGAACCATCATACTCGCCCTTGCGGCATTGATACTGGCAACCGGGATTGGCATTCCTCTGGGTGTGATGGCAGCCATAAAAAATAATACCTGGATGGACAGGTCAGCCATATTCAGCAGCATCATCGGTATATCCGCACCATCTTTTTTTATGGGTATCCTCATAGCATATCTTTTTGGATATGTATGGCATCAATATACAGGCCTTCATATGACGGGTAGCCTGTTTGACCTTGATCCATTTGAAGGGAAAACTATGCAATTGCAAAACCTGATACTACCAGCATTAACACTGGGATTAAGGCCTTTGGCAATTATTACTCAATTAACCAGGAGTTCCATGCTGGATGTGCTTAACCAGGATTATATAAGAACCGCTAAAGCAAAAGGATTGCCCAAAAGTAAGGTAATCTGGAAACACGCATTACCCAATGCCATGAACCCGGTTATTACAGCGATCACGGGCTGGTTTGCGGAACTGCTGGCAGGTGCTTTTTTTGTTGAATATATTTTTGGATGGAAGGGAATCGGAAAAGTAACGGTAGATGCGCTGGAGAAACTGGATTATCCGGTGGTTATGGGCAGTATCCTAATTACGGCGGCTTTATTTGTGGTGGTCAATATCATTGCTGATCTTCTATATGCCTGGTTGGATCCTCGAATCCGGATCAGTTGACAGTTGACAGTTGACGGTTGACGGTTGACGGTTGACAAATGAAAATGGTAAAACCAGAACCAGGGAAGCAATTTGTTTTGCGGGAATTGATCATATTTTGTAAATTGAGTAATAACGAATGACTTCATATGAAAAATGTATCAGATATCTTCAAAAGAAAGGGACTTATCAATGTTACCGTAACGCCCAATGAAACCGTATTGGAAGCTTTGAGAATCATGGCTGAAAAAAATATTGGCTCTGTCGTTGTTATGGAAAATGATATGTACGTTGGCCTGTTTACCGAAAGGGATTATGCACGCAAAGTTATTTTACATGGTAAATCATCCAGCGATCTGACTGTTGGTGAAATCATGTCTGAATATCTTCCAAAGGTGAATCCAAAAAATTCACTGGAAGAATGCATGGAGATCATGACCAATCACAATATCCGCTATCTGCCTGTATTTGAAGGAGATGACTATATCGGGATCATTTCCATTATTGATGTGGTTAAAGAGACCATGCTTGCCCAAAAGGATACCATCGAGCAGTTACAGAATTATATACATTCATCAGTATAAAGATTAACTCCAAAAATTAGGGTTTATAAAAGTCTTGCCGGATATTTGCCAAAATTCAAATTCATGAAAAGTATCAGGCTTACCCTAAGCGTATTGGCAATTTTATGTGCATTTACTGCCAGCGCCCAAAACAATTCTTCCAGTTATAAGACAGCCATTGGTGTTAAATTTTATCCGGGTGCATTAACCATCAAGCATTTTGTAAAGGAAACCGCAGCATTGGAAGGCATTGCCTATTTCTCCAGTAAGGGGTTCAGGATTACAGGCTTATACGAATTACATTATGATTTACTTCAGGTGGAAGGTTTAAAATGGTATGTTGGACCTGGTGCCCACGTTGGGTTTTATGATGATAAATACTATGATGGCAATACTTATTTTGGTATTGATGGTATTTTAGGTATTGATTATAAAATTACGGGAGCACCGCTGAATCTTTCGCTCGACTGGAACCCTTCATTTGAATTTGGTACCAATTCAGCAGGCTTTAACAGTTACGGCGGATTGTCGATACGTTTTGCATTTTAACCGCAAAGAAACAAGGGAGCAAAGAGCATTTACTGAATAACCACATCGGTGATGATGTTCTCACCCAGAGCTTCGTTTACGCGTTGGCGTATCTGGTTCTTCTGGTAGAGTAATTCATTTTTAAGTGGTGCTACGGAAGTGGTAATAAAAAGGGTGTGATTGACGATCTGGATTTTTTCCGTGTATTTGGCAATGGTTTTTCCCATGAGTTCTTCCCAGATCTCTTCGATCTGCAATGCACGTATGCCTGTTTTCAGCCGGCTGGTACGGAGAAACTGCTGCAGTGCTTTGGCGAGGGAAATTTCTTGTGACACAGGAGATTTTATTACAAATTTGGTGTAAAAATAATTGCCTTTAGGATAATTCTATCAGTTGGCAGTCAACTTCAATTTTTTGCATTACCTCTTTGATCCGGTCGCAATGGGTATCGGTCAGAAATACCTGGCCTGTATTTTCCCGGCAAACCCAGTGCAGGAGGTTTTGCATCCTGGTCTCATCCAGTTTTTCAAAAATATCATCCAGTAAAAGCAGGGGCGGGAAGCCCTTTGCTTTTTTCAGGACATTGAATTCTGCCAGTTTAAGTGCAAACAGCAAACTTTTACGTTGGCCCTGGGAGGCTATATTCCTGAAAGACTCATCATTCAGTTTGAGCTCCAGTTCATCCCGGTGAATGCCGGAACTGGTACGCTGCATGGCCAGGTCGCGGGTTCTGTTTTGGAGGAGAATATCCTGAAAAGACCTTTCCAACAGGGGACTGGAATAGGCTACCACTGGTTTTTCCGCAGAAGAGGTAATTACCGCATAAAAATGCTGCACTTCAGGCAGGAAAGACTCCATAAACTTTTTCCGCTCGGAAAATATAATTGTCCCCGCTTCAGTTAACTGATGATCAAGGATTTCCAGTAATCCGGTATCAACCTGGTTTGATTCGGCTGCTCGCTTGAGAAAACTGTTCCGCTCCTGAAGTATCTTGTTATACCGGATCAGTATTTTAAGGTATTCCGGATATAATTGCGAAAGAAGGGTATCCATAAACCGTCTTCTTTCCTCAGCACCACCGGTTATAAGGATTACATCATCAGGTGCAATGAACACAACGGGAAACCGACCAATATGGGCGGAAAATTTAGGGCAAATTTCCTGGTCAACCCAAAGTTCTTTTTTTCCGGTTTCCCGCACAATGCAAACAGTTTTATGCTCCAGGCCCTCTTGATGCCAATCGCCCTCCAGCCTGAAACCCTGGCTGCCGATTTGAACCGATCCGGCATCTGTACGGGAGAAATAGCTTCGGGTAAAACAGAGATAATAAATGGCATCCAGCAGGTTGGTTTTCCCAATACCGTTGCTACCGCATAGTCCAACCACCCGTTTTGGGAAGGAGAAAGCCTGCTGGCTGTAATTACGAAACTGGGTCAGGGAAATATGGTTGATCTGGAACAAATGCCTGTTTATCGGCAAACTTACACTAACCCATTAAATTCTTGTGCTTTCCGCCCAGATACGAGGTTTGAGATTGGCATTTTCATACTATATTTGCCCCTCAAATTCAACTACGTGAGTACAACCAAATCAGCACCCGTAAAATTCAGCAAAGAAACCTACCTCTACTGGTATGAACTGATGTTGCTTTTGCGCCGTTTTGAAGAAAAAACAGGCCAATTGTACGGCATGCAGAAGATCAGGGGATTTTGTCACTTATACATTGGCCAGGAAGCCCTGGCAGCCGGTTGCATGACGGCCACCAAACCCGAGGATTCATTTATCACAGCTTATCGCAACCATGGTTTGGCGATTGCCAAAGGGATCAGTACCAAAGCCTGTATGGCTGAATTATACGGAAAAGCCACCGGTTGTTCCAAAGGAAAGGGTGGCAGTATGCACTTATTTGGGGTGAAAGAAAGATTTTTTGGGGGCCATGGTATCGTGGGTGCCCAGATAGGTACAGGAGCAGGGCTTGCCTTTGCTGAAAAATATCTGGGTACGGATAATGTTTCACTTACTTTCTTTGGTGATGGCGCTGCCCGGCAGGGTATGTTGCACGAAACATTTAACCTCGCCATGATCTGGAAATTACCCGTGGTTTTCATTTGTGAGAATAACCACTATGCCATGGGTACTTCTGTTGCAAGGACTTCAAATGTTGTGGATATATATAAACTCGCCGATGCATACGATATGCCCGGAGATTCTGTAGACGGTATGGATCCGGAAGCTGTGCACGAAGCTGTTGCAAGAGCGGTAAAAAGAGCCAGGGCAGGTGACGGTCCAACTTTATTGGAAATGAAAACATACCGCTACAAAGGGCACTCCATGAGTGACCCGCAAAAATACCGTACCAAGGAAGAAGTAGAAGAATATAAGGACAAGGATCCCATTGAAGTGGTGAAGGCAAAATTGTTAAGCGATTTCAATGTCAAAGAATCTGAGATCGAAGTGATACAGGAACGCGTAAGGGTTGAAGTGGAAGAATGCGTAAAATTTGCTGAAGAAAGTCCATGGCCGGCAGAAGATGAATTACTGAAAGATGTATATGTTGATCAGGACTATCCATTTATTGTAGATTAAATAACGCTTAAAAATATCCATAAGCATAGTCGTTTGGCTATGCTTTTCATTCTTAAAAAGTAACATAAAAATGGCAGACGTTAAATTCGAGGAAATTGGACCAGATGAGGTTCTGATAAAAGCAAAAGGTTTTTGGGATAAGTACAGTAAAACAATTTTAATAGCCAGTGCAGCTGTGATACTGGTGGTTGGTGGTTACCTGGGGTATAAATATTTAATCCAGTTGCCGGCAGAAGAAAAAGCACAGGATGCCATTTTCTCTGCAGAAGAACATTTCCGTAATGATTCCATGTCACTTGCGCTTAATGGCGATGCAAGGTCTGATGGCTTTCTTAAAGTGATCAAAAAATACGGCAGCACCAAATCAGGCAATGTAGCCCGTTTATATGCTGGTGAATGTTACCTGCACTTGGGTGATTACAATAATGCTGTTAAATACCTCAAAGAATTTGACGCCAATGGTGCAAAGCAGGCTGAAGCAAAAACGGAAGGCTTATTGGGTGATGCCTATTCAGAATTGAAAAAAACGGATGATGCCATCAGTCATTACCGTAAGGCCGGCACTCTTTTTCCGGAGGACCAGGCGATTTCTTCAGAATATCTTTTCCGTGCTGCATTATTGCTGGAAATGGAAGGGAAAAACAAAGAAGCAGCTGAGTTATACCAGGAAATAAAAGATAAATTTCCCCGTACTGAAAAAGGATTTGTTGCCGATAAATACCTGGGGCGACTGGGTTCAGGAAAATAATCTTTCAGTTTATTATTATGGCAAGTAAAGGAAATAAAAAGATATCAAACGCAACAGCAACAGGCACCACTATCAATAAGGGTGCCTGTGTTGTTATCATTAGAACTGATTGGAATGCAGCCATTCTGGATGAGCTCGAAAAGGGCTGCCGTAAAGTACTTTCAAAGAGTGGAGTTAAAAATATTCAGACCATCACAGTTCCCGGTGCGGTTGAGATCCCTTTTGCCATAAAGAGTTATTGGGAAGCCGTGAAATACAGGGATGATAAGCCAGCAGCATTCATTGCCCTCGGGTGCATCATCAAAGGTGATACACCCCATTTTGATTATGTAGCTAAAATTGTCACAGACGGTGTTCTCCAGTTAAACCTGACGCTTCCGGTGCCATCCATTTTTGGTGTGCTTACCGTCCTCAATGAGCAACAGGCAAGGGAAAGACTTGGTGGCAAACACGGACATAAAGGTGAAGAAGCTGCTTATACTGCATTGTCCATGATCAACCTGGTGAAATCCTTTCACACCCGGACCAGTTAATTTTTTTCATCGTAATTTAACGGTCGATTAATTTACTTCCTTATGGATGTGCAACTTTTTGTTCCCTGCTTCATGGATCAACTTTATCCCGACACTGCATTCAACACCATTAAAGTGCTGGAAAAAGCGGGTTGCCGTGTACGTTATAATGAGAACCAGACCTGCTGCGGGCAGCCTGCCTTTAACGCAGGATTCAGGGATGAAGCCAGGGCAGTGTGTGCTAAATTTCTGAAAGACTTTTCCGGTAATGAGATCATTGTAACACCCAGCGCTTCCTGCGCGGGGTTCATCCGAAACTACTATTCCCTGCTGTTTGAAAATTCAGCATCCAATAACGACCTCAGGTATCTGAAGCAACAGGTTTTTGAATTAAGTGATTTTTTAGTGAACAAGATCAGGGTTACGGAATTTGGTGCTTCCCTGCCAGGTAAAGCAGTTTATCATGATTCCTGTGCGGGCTTAAGGGAATGCGGTATCAAGCAGGAGCCGCGTACATTGCTGGCAGGGGTAAGCGGATTGGAACTGGTTGAAATGAATGATGTGGAAACCTGTTGCGGATTCGGCGGAACTTTTGCCGTGAAATTTGAACCCATTTCCATTGCCATGGGTGAACAGAAAGCGCAAAATGCTGTTGATACCGGTGCCGAATACCTGATATCCACGGATATGAGTTGTTTGATGCATATACAGGGTGTGATGGATAATAAAGGAATTCCGTTGAAGTCGATGCATTTGGCGGATGTACTTGCTTCGGGATATTAACCGCAAAGTAACAAAGAAATACACATGGCTTATTGGCTGATAAAATCTGAACCTTCTGTTTATCCTTTTGATCAATTGGTGAAGGATAAAAAAACATGTTGGGACGGTGTACGTAA
>JAHEEX010000114.1 GCA_024640465.1 Sphingobacteriales bacterium
TGTGCTGGTAATCATACAAATGAATGGTGGTAACGATGGTTTGAATATGGTTATTCCCCGGGATACTTATAGCGCATATTATAATGCGCGTACCAATATTGCCATTCCGGAAAATAAGATACTGGCCTTAAATGGCAATGCAGCAACAGGATTGCATCCGGCAATGACGGGACTACAGACATTATATAATGAGGGTAAACTCAGTGTCATACAATCGGTTGGTTATCCGTCACCCAATTTTTCCCATTTCCGGGCAACTGATATCTGGATGAGTGCTTCAGACAGTAACCAGGTGGTAAATTCAGGCTGGGTGGGAAGATACCTGAACGAAGAGTATGCTAATTACCCCAATGGCTACCCGAATAGTACCATGCCCGATCCGCTGGCAATTCAGATTGGTTCTGTAACCTCCCTAACCTTGCAGGGCCCCGCCAGTGCCATGGGAATGAGTATTACCAATCCTACATCCTTTTATAACCTGGTGGGAGGTATACAGGATCCTGCTCCACCAACACCTGCCGGCAAGGAATTGACGTATATCAGGCTTGTGGCACAGCAGACTCAGCAATATGCAACAGTCATAAAAAATGCAGCATCACTGGTACCACAGCAGGTAACATATCCAACAAATAACAGCCTTGCAGATCAGTTAAAGATCGTTGCGAGGCTGGTGAAAGGCGGGCTGAAGACACGCATTTATATGGTGAGCATTGGCGGGTTTGATACACATTCGGTGCAGGTGAATGCCACTGATACAACCATCGGTAACCATGCAAACCTCATGGGAAATCTTTCCGGTGCCATAAAAGCGTTTATGGATGACCTGCAGTTCCTGGGTATTCAGGACCGGGTGATTGGTATGACTTTCTCGGAATTTGGCCGGAGGATTAAATCCAACAGCAGTATCGGAACAGATCATGGAGCCGCCGCCCCGATGTTCCTTTTTGGGTCACAGGTACAATCGGGCGTATTGGGTACAAATCCAAGCATTCCGCCATCCGCTTCTGTGAACGATAATATCCCTCATCAATACGACTATAGAAGTGTTTATGCTTCCATCTTACAAAACTGGTTTTGTTCCAGCCCAACTACCCTGGATTCGGTTTTGTTAAAGAATTTTCAGTCGCTTCCGGTTATTAAGAACAGCGCCTGTGCTACCGGTATTGATGATTTGAACCGCAATGCAGGAGATACCCTGATTGTGAATTATCCCAATCCGTTTACAGAAACTACCACCATTACTTTTAAAACAAAGGGTGGTCATACATTGGTTCAGATCATGGATACTTTGGGACGGGTGATCACAAATCTTACTGACAGAGATTATAACCCCGGATCCTATACCTTATCATTTAACAGCGGTGGTCTGCCAACCGGTGTTTATTATATGCGCTTGCAAAACGGTACGATACAGCAGGTGAAGGCGATTTTAAAGGCGAGATAAGGGTTAGATATTTTTAAATTAAAGTATGGTGCGTTAATAATTGACAATTCGGTAAACTTGTTTCAGGGCAATTCTGGCGTAAATTTCATGCAAAATGTTTACACTTCCTGTAGGGGTGTACGCTTCTCCATTCATTCTATAGAGAAATACTTTTGTTATTTACAATTTTCATTTCACTTGAATTTTTTTCAATAATCATGCGAGTTATGCATATAATTTTTATAATGTTTTAACTGAATTGGTTAACTTATTGCCCTTATTAACTATATTTCCGCAGGGGAGTATTTCTGTAGTACATATTATCAAAATTAATATATCTTTACCCTCCTAGACGATTGATAACCTGATTAATAGCAATGGTAAAAGTCTATATTGTTGAAGACCATGAAATGTACCTGGAAGGACTCACCCTTTTATTAGGGAAGTATCCTGATATTGAAGTAACTGGTAGCAGCAGGGATGGTAAATCTTTTCTTCAGGCACTTCCTTCACTTTCTGAAGACCTTATTCTTTTACTCGACGTTCATTTGCCGGATACCGAACCGGAAGAATTAATGATCAAAGTGCGTGAAGCGCATCCCAAAATGCGGATCATTTTTCTCACACTTATGCGTGGAACCCGTTTCATCCACAAGCTGATGAAATACAATATCCAGGGATATATTTTAAAAAGCGCTCCTATTGAGGAACTGATACAGGCTATAAAAATTGTGGCTGAAGGTGGTACTTTCTTTACTAAGGATATAGATATTATTGCCAAAACAGATGACGCACGGAATATGGTTACCATCGATTCTAGAAAAGTGGATGATATCCTCACCAAGCGTGAGCAGGAGATTCTGCAGTTAGTTTGCAAAGAATTCAGTAATGCAGAAATAGCCGAAAAACTTTTCCTAAGCATCGGTACAGTTGAAACACACCGTAAAAGAATTATAGCAAAACTTGGAGTTAATAATACGGTGGGACTGGTTAAATTTGCTGTCCGTCACGGACTGATAAATGATTAATTATATTTCTTTACAATCCTTTATTAAAAAGTATTCCCGTATTTTTTTTGCAGGGATTATTTTTTCTTTTCTATTCTCCTTTAATTTTTCATTTGCGCAGTCGGACACCCTTGCAATAAAAAAATTGTACGACAAGGCACTGGATTTTGATGATTCAAAAGTTGATTCACTTGAACTTTATATAAATTTAATTGAGAGTAGTTCTGAAAAACTGGGATACGATAAAGGAGACATTTTATCAACCCGGTTAAAAGGAATAAAGGCTGAGTTCTCCGGAGATTTCAATACAGCCATTTCATATTACTTACGTTGCCTTGATTTAGCCCGCCATGCCGGTTTTTCGCAATATGAGTCCAGTGCATTGAGTGATTTGGCCTATGTGCATATGCAATTAAAGAATCCGGCAAAAGCAAAAGAGTTTTATCAGCAATCTGCAGAACTTGCCAAAAAGAATGGGGAGGCTGTTTCTATTATTTCCAATCTTACTAATCTGGGTGGTATCTGTAATCAACTTGGCCAAACGGATAGTGCCTTGTTTTACCTGAATGAAGCATGGTCTATTGCGAATGCACTTAAGGGAAAAACAGACCTCTCTTTTCTCAGAAACAATACCGGCAATGCCTGGTTTAGGAAGAAAGAATGGGCAAGGGCAATGCAATATTTTCGGATGAATGAACAGGAAAATATAATAAAGAACGATAAAGACCAGCTTTGGTACGATGTACTTAATATGGGGGATGTTTACATTGAAATGGAGAAGTATGATTCTGCTAAAATTTATCTTGATCACGCTATGGATTTGGCAAGGGATCTTGGGTCGAAAAGAAAAGAAGCGGACGTTTTTTCTTTATTCAGTAAATATTATTCCCGGATAGGAAAGTATGAAGAAGCATACAATGCCTTACAACAATGGAACACATATGATACATCGCTGGTAAATAATGAAACGCGCCAAACCATTGTTGAACTGGAACAAAGATTTAATGCGCGGGAGAGGGAACAGGAAAATAAACTCCTGGTAACCCAATTCAAAGCCGAAAAATTCCGGTCGCATATTTTATTTATACTGGCACTGGTAATTGGTGTAATTGCTCTGGCCACCATTTATTTTTTATTCCTGATAAGAAAGAAAAACAAAAAACTGGAAGAGAAGAATGCACTGATCCAACTACAAAACAACAAGCTTGCAGACCTCAATGCCGAAAAAAATTCGTTGATCAGTATTGTGTCACATGACCTGGGAACGCCCTTTGCCAGCATCCGGATGTGGAGCCAGTTGCTTGAATCAGATCAGGCAACTTTGAACCCGGAGCAACAAAAAGCGATAAACCGGATCAAATCTTCTTTGGACAAAGGTGAATCCATGATCCGGAATATCCTGAATATTGAAAAAGAAGAAATCAATACAAGGTCTATTAACCTGGAAGAAACAGATTTGATACCACTTCTTCATGGAGTGATGGAAGAACATGCTGTTCATGCAGAAAAGAAAAGTATCAAGTTACATTTTCCCAATAGTAAAAATGAAGAACTTGTTATAACAGATAGTCAACTGCTAAAAAGGGTTTTTGATAATTTGTTGTCTAACGCTATTAAATTTTCTGAGCCCGGTAAAAATGTCTTTATTGAATTGACAGAAAAAGGGAAACTGGTTACGATAAGTGTCAGGGATGAAGGACCCGGCATACCTGAAGATGAAATCAAAACCCTTTTTTCCAAATATGGTAAAACCTCCATACGCCCAACTGCAGGAGAGTCATCCACCGGGCTTGGACTTGCTATTGTAAAACGGATCATGCAGGAACTCAATGGTGATGTTAGCTGTCAAAGCGCTGTTGGGGTAGGATCTGTTTTTACCATTACACTAAAAAGATAACCTGTTGTGCTGTTAAAATGGCTATTAATGGGTAACAAATATTCGTTCTGGCAATTATATCAATGCATTCCGTTATTATTGTGCTAGTATTGGCTTGAATATGTATGTTCAATATGAAGCGTCGATTGAATAAATATCTGGATACTGAACTGTTTTTTGTAAAACCTCAATCATGAAAAGATATTGGTTACACTGGAAGATGTTGGTTTTTTTGTTCTACTTTGTCAGCATTGCCTGTAATAAAAGTGATAATAATCCAGGTAATGTGAAAGAGCAGATCACAACAATGAGACTGTCATTAAGAGAAACAGGATCAGGTACAATAAAGATGTTCGAATATAAGGATATTGATGGGTCAGGTGGTAATCCGCCTGTAAAATTTGATCCTATAGTATTGAGTACAAGCCGGAATTATACCTGCACTATTGAGGTACTCAATGAAACTGGTAGCACCGCTATTAACCTTACTGCTGAGATTATAGCTGAAGCGGATGATCACCAGTTTTATTTTGAGCCTGCCGGTGCAAATATTTCGGTCATTAATCTGGACACCGACTCCAAGGGACTTCCACTTGGTATTACATCAACCTGGAATACCGGGGCTGTTGGAAACGGCACCATTAAAATTACACTCAAACACAAGCCGAATGCCAAAGCCGTTGGCGATCTTGTAACGAAAGGGGATACTGATATCGAAGTTGATTTCCCTGCGCAGGTACAATAATTCAAATAGTTTTTCATGGCAGGCCTGAATAGCCTGCTTTTTCGTTTTTATATCTGCCATTTTTGTAATTTTCAGGAATGGAAATTTCAATTAATACACCCGCTCTTTTATTTCCCGCCATTAGTTTATTACTCTTGGCTTACACCAATCGGTTCCTGGCTATTGCCAGCCTTGTCCGGAAGCTGTATGATGATTATAAAATTCAGGAGAACAGGAAATCATTGCTACCGCAGTTAATAAGCCTTCGGCGCAGGTTGAATTATATCCGGCAGATGCAGGGTTTTGGCGTTTTCAGTTTCCTGCTTTGTGTGGCTTGTATGTATAGTATCTATAACGGCTGGACCGCGGTTGCCAATTTCATCTTTGCGCTCAGTTTGTTATCCTTACTGGTTTCTTTATTTATTTCCTTATTGGAGATATGGCAAAGCACCCGTGCATTGGAATCTTTACTCAGTGATGCAGAAGAACTCACTGATGATAATTTTCTGCAAAAGATTCTGCGGTTCAAAGGGGATGAACCAGATGATAAATCATAAACCTGGCTTATAATGCAATCATTGCGCCATCGAGGTTGAACTAAGTTTTTTCCTTTCACCAATCTGTTGCCTCCACATGGCATAATACAAACCTTTTTCCTCCAGTAAAGCCAGGTGATCTCCGGTTTCCACAACCTCTCCCTGTTCGAGAACATAGATCCGGTCTGCATGCATGATGGTAGATAATCGGTGTGCGATCAAAATCGTGATCTGTTGTTTACTTGCTGAGATGTCCCGGATAGTTCCGGTAATTTCTTCTTCAGTTATAGAGTCAAGCGCAGAAGTAGCTTCATCAAACAATAATACCCTTGGTTTACGTAATAATGCCCGGGCAATGGATAAACGTTGTTTTTCACCACCGGATAATTTTAATCCACCTTCACCTATCATAGTATCAAGGCCTTTTTCTGCACGTTTGAGTAAATTCTGGCAAGAAGCTTTATTCAGTGCATCAGTTAAATCTTCTACGGTTGCCTCAGGATTTACAAACATCAGGTTTTCTTTTATCGATCCTGAAAATAATTGGGTATCCTGTGTTACAAATCCTATCTGGTTTCTGAGGTCATCGAAATTAATGGCATTCTCATCAAGGCCGTTATATAATATGGAACCTTCCTGCGGACGATATAGACCCACCAGTAATTTCATGAGGGTTGTTTTTCCTGATCCCGATGGTCCCACAAATGCAATAGTCTCGCCGGTCTTAACGCTAAAACTGATATCATCAATTGCCTTTTGTGAAGCAGTAATATGTTTAAATCCAACATGTGAAAATTCAAGCGTTTCAATAGCTCCCAGGTGAACCGGTTTTTCCGGTATTGTTTCCGGTTTTTTCTGCATGAGATTATGGTAGTTATTGATAGAAGCTTCCGCTTCACGATAGCTCAGTAGAATATTGCCAATTTCCTGTAAAGGCCCGAAAATAAAAAAAGAAAAGATCTGCATGGTTACCAATTCATGGGGCTGCATGCGGTCCCGGAAAACCAACCACATTAACAGGAATAAAATAAATTGCCTGAGTGTATTCACCATCGTTCCCTGAAGAAAACTGATACTCCTGATCCTTTTTACTTTTGTCAATTCAAGGCCAAGGATTTTATAGGTATTGGCATTAAGCCTTTTAACTTCCTGTTGCGTTAATCCCAGGCTTTTTACCAGTTCTATATTCCGTAAACTTTCTGTGGTAGAGCCGGCAAGAGATGTAGTACTGCTGACAATAAGTTTTTGAATGATTTTGATTTTCTTACTGAAAAAGTTAGTTACTACAGTTAAAAAAACAATACCCACTAAATAGGCAATAGGGACCGACCAGTGTATATAAATACCTGCGTAAACAAATACAAATAATACACCAATCAAAATGGCAAAAAGGGCATTGAGAAAATAATTAATAAACTTCTCCGTATCTGTTCTCACTTTGGTCAGGATGCTCAGGGTTTCGCCACTGCGCTGGTCCTCAAATTCCTGATAGGGAAGTTTCATCGCATGCTGCAATCCTTCTGTAAATATCCTTGCGCCGAATTTCTGAATTACCACATTGGCAAAATAATCCTGGAAGTTTTTGGCTATCCGGCTGATCATGGCAGTACCCATTGAGAGGAATAAAATCCAGAGCACACTCCACATATATCCTTTCCACACCACTGCTTGTCCTTTATCCTGTTGATCACTTGCATCCTGTGCCAGTTTGATGATACGGCCAAACAGGATGGGATCTATTAAAGAAAAGATCGTATTAACTGCAGCCAGAGAAAGGGTAAGTGCAATTAATCCTTTATATGGGCTCAGGTAGCTTAATAATATTTTCATATTAGATAATGATATTGATCGAAGTTACAACTTCAAAGAGCGTGTAATTTCGGAAAAAATGAATGAACCGCAATGAAAGAAAAGCAGCAGGGTTTAACTTTTCCGGAAAGCCCATTTAGCCATTTCTTTCCAGGAAGCTTTTTTGCCATACATAAGTATACCCGTGCGATACACTTTGCCGGCAAACCAGGTTGTGAAAAGGAATCCTCCGATGAGGCTGATCATGGATAAGCCCAGTTGCCAATAGGGCACTGTATCCGGCACGCCAAAGGGAATTCGACCCATCATAACTATCGGTGAAGTAAATGGTATGATACTTGCCCAAACCGCCATGGGACTATTGGGGTTGTTTAAACTGCTGGTGAGTATGATAAATGCAAAAATGATGGGCATTGTAATGGGTAACATCAGTGCCTGGGCTTCCTGTGGATCTTCATTGATCACACTGCCAATGGCAGCAAATAAAGATGCATAGAACAGGTAACCTCCGAGGAAATAGAAGAGGAAACAAAAAATGATCAGCGGCCAGTTCACCCCTTCCACAATTTGCGTTTTTGCTTCCAGTATTTTTAATGCCATACTATTGCTGGGGCCGCCGGGAAGTTGTTGTTGCTCCCGTTGCATTTGTTGAAACTGCTCGAGGGTTTCATGCGGAATGAAAAATTGCAAGGCAGTCATTAAAACAAATATCAGTACGATCCATAGCATGAATTGTGTGAGGCCAACTCCGGCTATGCCAATGATCTTTCCCAGCATGAGTTCGAAGGGTTTGCAGGAAGAAACGATCACTTCAGCAATACGGTTCATTTTTTCTTCAGCCACGCCCCGCATTACCATCGCACCAAAAATAAACATCGTGATGTAGATCAGTATGCCGCTGCCAAAGCCAATACCATAGGCCAGTCCTGCATTTGACTGTTTGCTTTTTCCGGCAGCGTCAGTTACTTTATTATTCAGCACAACAGATTTATCACTTACCGCAGAAATTGAATCCAGGGTTATCTTATTAATTCCTTTTTCTTCCAGCATATGATTCTCAATAGCTTTATTTAATTGTTTTTCAATAAAGCCTTTTGAACCCAAGCCGATTTGTTTTTTGGAGATTAGTTCATAGCTGTTATTCCCCTGTTGTTGCGGCAGATAAAGAACTCCATCATATCCTTTTGCTGTAAAATTTGTACTGTCAATACCTGAAACAAATTCAAACACAATCGATGATGAATCACTGTGCATGTTTTGTTTGAAAAAACCAGGATCATTCACTACAGCTACTTTTTGTTTTTCGTTTGATTTAACAGCAAAGAATACCGATCCCAGGATGAAGAGAATCATCATTATGGGTAATAAAAAAGTAGACAGGATAAATGATTTATTCCTTACCCTTGTCAGATATTCGCGTTGAATGATGATGCCTATTTTGCTCATATAGAATTTTCTTTGCGTCCTTGAAACTTTGCGGTTACTGTACTTTGTCTTTAACTTTCGATTTTCGATTTTACACTTTACACTTTTTCAAATTGTCTCGCCAGTGTTGTGCCTTCCACCTGCCTGATAAAAATCTCATTCAGCGAAGGCAGGATCTCATTAAAAGAATGTATGGTAAGGCCCTTATGGATAAAATAACTGATAATATCATTACTCGTAAATCCTTCTGTTTTTTTGATGATCAGTTCCTGATCCATTTTATTGATCACCTGGAATAAATGGATAGCTGTGTGTTCGGGCAATACTTTTTCATCAAAGGAAATGCGGAAAAGGTCTTCTTTGAATTCCTGTTTGATCGCTTTCACGGATCCGTCAAGCACTTTTTTGCCTTTGTTGACCAGAACAATATGATCACAGATTTCTTCCACCTGTTCCATCCTGTGTGTACTGAAAATAATGGTGCAGCCTTCACGTGAGAGTCTGAATATTTCATCCTTGATAAGGTTGGCATTTACGGGATCGAGTCCGCTAAATGGTTCATCCAGGATGATGATCGATGGATTGTGTAAAACGGTTGTTACAAATTGTAGTTTCTGGCTCATACCCTTACTGAGGTCCTCCACTTTTTTATTCCACCAGCTTTCCATATTAAACTTCACAAACCATTCTTTGATACGGTGCATGGCTTCTTCCCTGGAAAGACCTTTAAGCCTGGCCAGGTAAATAGCCTGTTCGCCGATCTTCATTTTTTTATAGAGTCCTCTTTCTTCGGGCATATAGCCAATGCGGGCCACATCATTCTCCGGATCAAATTTTTTCCCCTCCATCATGATCTGCCCTTCATCCGGATAAAATATGCCGGTGATCATCCGTAGTAAAGTGGTTTTGCCGGCTCCATTTGGTCCCAACAGGCCGAAAATAGAACCTTTCTGAATGCTGAAACTAATATCATCTACCGCTTTCTGTGTTGAAAAATATTTCTTCAGGTTTTGAACTTCAAGAATTTGCTGCATCTGTTTGCGCTATTGGGGGTTATGTTTAGGTGAAGGTACTTAAACAGAAATGGATTTACGTTGTTCATCAACTGTTTACCTGTACCATAACGAAAAAATCATGTCTTTCTGATTTACAATTTTTCCAGCATGATCGACAGAAATGTTTTAATGGCATCTATATAATTTCCCACACGGATATTTTCATTTTCGGCATGCTGGTTATTGTCGGCATTTACCGTAGGTACAGAAACAGCCGGGATACCCAGGGTGACCACAAAGGGGGAAATAGGTATTGAACCGCCGGTGATCCTTATCCTTACGGGGTCTTTGCCAAAAGCCTTTTTCATGGCCTTTTGCAGCCAGATGCCCGTTTCAGAATCAAAGGATGTCTGGAAGGCGCCATAAGATGTTTTTGCAACAAAAGATGCCAGTTTGGGATATGTCATCCGCTCTTTTTCTGTTGGTTCCTTATCCACCAGGTGGTAACCTTGAGAAATGATGTGGTTTTTTACCAGGTCAATTAACCGGTTGGCATCACTGGATGGCACCAGCCGTATATCAATCTCCGCCACAGCTTTGTCTGGAATCAGGGTTCTTGCTTTTTCGCCAACATATAAAGCCTGTAATCCACGTACGTTTAGTGTAGGATATTGCATGGCTTCCTGGAAGTTGGCGCCTACTTTTTCCGGTTCGGCAATGCCCAGGAATTTTTTGATGTCTTCTTCTTTATCCGGAACCTCTGCGAGTAATTTTTTTTCTGCATCGGTAATAACAATGCCATCATAGAATCCGGGGATTTTTACCCGGCCATCATCTCCTTTCATGGATGCCAGCAGGGAAGCCATGCCAAAGACCGGGTTGGGGGCGTAGTTGCCATAATTCCCGCTGTGCATGGGTGAGCGTGGGCCAAAAGTGGTAAGTGTGATCTCACTGATCCCCCTGGCACCAAAAGACAACGTAGGTTGGTTGCTTACATGACGCGGACCATCGAAGATGATGAGCATATCGGCGGACAGTTCCTTTTTATATTGTGTAACGGCTGCGGGCAAACGAGGAGAGCCCTGTTCTTCCTCGAAATCGAGGATCACTTTCATATTAAAATTGGGTTGTGCTTTCATATCTGCCAGCGCATCGAGCGCTGCAAGGTAAGCCATGGCCGGACCTTTGGCGTCTGACGTGGAACGTGCGAATATCCGCCAGTCGGGATTTATTTTACCCTGTAATTTTTCATCAGGGATGATTATCCATTTGCCATCGGCATTCATCTCTTTGAGAACGGGTTTCCATGGACTTGGCTGATCCCATTTTTCAGGATCAACGGGCTGTCCATCAATCTGGAGATAGATCAA
>JAHEEX010000115.1 GCA_024640465.1 Sphingobacteriales bacterium
CCCCCTCAGGTTTGATATAGGTTGTGAGGGTACCAATGGATGGCAGGAATTTATTCAATGGATCTTCTGCATAGACCCTGAGTTCAACTGCATGACCATTGATCTTTAAATCGTCTTGAGTAAATCCTAGTTTTTCTCCCCTGGCTATTTTGATCTGCTCTTCCACCAGGTCGATACCTGTGATCATTTCAGTAACGGGGTGCTCTACCTGCAACCGGGTATTCATTTCAAGAAAATAAAAGTTCAGTTTATCGTCCATCAGGAATTCTACCGTACCCGTGCTGGTATATTTACATGATTTGGCAACCATAACAGCGGCATCACCCATTTTCTTCCGCAATTCCGGTGTCAAAACAGATGAAGGTGATTCTTCCACCACTTTCTGGTGACGACGCTGTATGCTGCATTCACGTTCAAATAAATGCACCGTATTGCCATAATTATCAGCCAGTACCTGTATTTCCACATGCCTGGGCGAGCTGACATATTTTTCAACGAAGACGGAACCATCACCAAAAGATGATTTTGCTTCGCTGATCGCCCGCTGCATCTGTTCTTCCAAATCCGAGTCTTTATGCACAATCCGCATACCCTTACCACCACCTCCGGCTGATGCTTTTATCAGTATTGGATAACCGATTTTGTGTGCTATTTCTTTTGCGATACCCACATCTTCGATGGCCTGATCAATACCCGGCACCATGGGGATATTATATGTTTTTACACATTCTTTAGCCGCAAGCTTTGATCCCATAATTCGCATGGCTTCAGGCCCCGGGCCTATAAATATGATACCTGCATCGGTAACTTTTTGTGCGAAATCTGCATTTTCACTCAGGAAGCCATATCCCGGATGAATACCTTCTACACCTAACTGCTTACAGAAATCGATTATTTTATCGCCATTAAGATAAGATTGGTTAGATGGGGCGGGGCCAAGACATACCGCTTCATCAGCAAATAATACGTGCGGTGAACTACGGTCTGCTTCAGAATAAACCGCCACTGACTTAATCCCCATTTTCCGGATGGTTCTCATTATCCGAAGAGCAATTTCGCCCCTGTTTGCTACTAAAATTTTTTTCATTCACTTTAATTTATACTATACCATTAACTACACCCTAAATACTAACCATTCTCCTATTCTCACTATTCCAACTCCACAAGCACCTGTCCCTTATCTACTGCCTGTCCGCTGGTTACAATAACCTTTTTAATTGTAGCATTGGTATGTATCAGGATGCTGTTCTCCATTTTCATGGCTTCCAGGATCAGGATTTTCTGGCCCTCCACAACTTCCTCACCTTCGGTAACATTGATTTCCAAAACAAGACCAGGCATAGGTGCTTTGATTTCTTTGATCTGTTTCACAGAAGCCGCCCCAAAGCCCATTTTATCCAGCATTTGGTCGAGTTCATCTTTGATCTCTACATCAAACACCTCTCCATCAACATCAATGCTTAGTTTCTTACCTGCAAGATCCTCATCAAGCAACCTGGCATTAACCGATCGGTTGTCTTTGATAAGATTAAATGCTGATGGTGACTTTTTTACAATATTTAACTGGTCAAGATCTCCGGGCATGAATTGAAAGTTGAAATCGTTGACCTTAACCGCGAAAGATTTTGTATTTTCTGGCATATGGAAATGCTTAAATGCTTAGTGACTTTTTTCAGCTGTTAATTTCCCTGAAATTAAATAACACACAAGGTTACTTTTTTATATATGAATATAAATGATCATTCTCATTTAAAAAAAGAATAAGAATCAGGTGTTTTAAAAATACAAGTAGGTTATGATTTCGCCGGGATGAATTGATATTGAAAGAATGTACAATTAATCAGGATACTTGACAGCATAAAGTAAAATATCAGAACAGAATAAATTTTTCTTTTTTTTGAATCCTTACATTAAGGAAATTTGGATTTGCACAATTTCAGAAATAATAAATGCAGGTTTATTCGAATATTTATTTGCTCCTATAAAATTGATCCCATACTATGGTTTTCCCGGAATTGGCAGATGCTTTTGCGGCTTCGAGTATCATCATCATTATTTCATTATTTGCCGGTGCAGACAGATCGTAGGTTTTCATCTGGATATTCCCACGTATAACATTGGCGAAATATACAAATGGATCATTTCTGTCTAATGGCAAACCGGGAGCAACAACCGTTTCTACAGGTGACTTTTCATCTTTTCTGAGTAACATATTTGTTCCGTCCTTACAGAAAACAAATCCCTTCACACCATACACTTCCATATCTTTTCTGCTATATGGCCAGTTCCAGGAAGCCTGTATGATAACCTGAGCCCTCTTATAGGTAAGTATAATAGTAGCTTCATCTTCTACTTTAGGATACAACTGCGGTTTCATTTGTTGTGTAATGGCAGTAACTGTTTGGGGATGTTCTCCTTTCAAGAGCCAGGTGGCCAGATTGGCGCCATAGCATCCAAAATCAGTTAATGCCCCGCCACCATTCAAAACCGGATCTGTAAGCCATTCAAGGAACTCAGGATTGCAACCTATCTCTATAGGTCCCGGATGGCCGGTATGAAATACGATCTTGCGGATATCACCAATCATGTTTTCATTATCAACCAATTGAAAAGCTTTTTCGTTGCTGCCATACCAGGTTGTTTCATAATTAGTGAGTAGTTGGATATTATATTTTTTTGCCAGGGCAAGCATCTTATCAGCATGTTCCAAACTAACCGCAAGAGGTTTTTCAACCATCACATGTATGCCCCGGGGAGCACAGTATTCCACTACTTTCAGATGATCAAAAATGTTGTTGAATGCGAGAACAGCCTCCGGCTTTGTTTTTTCAATCATTTCTTCCATTGTCCGATAAACAATGTCCATGCTGTATCCGTGTTGTTTGGAATAAGCTGTAGCCAGATCACGATTTGGTTCTGCAATACCCACTATTTCTATATCCCCCCTGTTTTCCCTGCCAAGTATCCAGTGTACATGCGCATGAACCAGGCCAATGACAGCAACGCGAAGGGGCTTTTTGGAAACCCTTTCATTTTGTGCAGATAAATGAAATATGAAACTCAAAAAGAAGATTACAATACATGCAGCCTGTTTCATAAAATATCCATTTAGATCAAATATAATTCCTTTCAAGTCATGACAAACTGAAAATGAATGATGAGAAAGACTAAAATCCCATCGTGAATAATTAGACATCTTTATTTCAATGAAAACCTTGATTGAATTAAGTCAATTTTTTGCCTTTTTTTCATTCTTAAACGTACATTAGTTCCATGAAAAAAAATATCCGCCATATTATTTTAGCCATACTAGCTCTGCTAATAATTTTTGGAATAAGTTTTGGACTTAAATACGCTTATATCGGATCATCTTATGCTTCCAAAATGGTTTGCTCCTGTCATTTTATTTCCGGACGTGAATTGGCAGATATAAAGAAGAACGATTTATATGCAGTACCTTTTGTTGATGTTAACATTGATGAAGCCGACAACTCTGTTAGTTCAAGCATTTATGGGCTTGCAAAAACTACAGCTGTTTTCCGGGAAGGATTTGGTTGCTCCCTGCTCAATGATGTAAGCGAAGACTCCTTAAAAAATCAACCATTCCCGATTAAAAGAAATCCAACCGCACATTTATTTCCTGTTGTTTCTGTATCCTCCGTATTTGACTCGCTCAAATTAGATGCCGTGATGAGGCCGGTTTTTAATGATGATTCAGGAAGGACTCTTCAAACAAGGGCCGTGATCATTTTAAAAGATGGCAACCTGGTATACGAAAAATACGGAGCAGGATACAATAGTAAATCAAGTCTGATTGGCTGGTCAATGACTAAAAGCATCACCAATGCCATGGTGGGCATTCTCGTTAAAGATGGTAAACTGAGCCTGGATAAAAAGAATCTCCTCGAAGAATGGCAGGGAGATGATCGCAGGAATATTGCACTAACCGATATGTTACACATGAGCAGCGGCCTGGAATTTGAAGAAGATTATGCAAGCCCATCAGATGCCACCAACATGCTTTTTCGTAGTTACGCCGCCGGCGCTTATGCCATCAAAAGCAAATTGAAAGACAAGCCGGGCGAAGTTTTTTATTATTCAAGCGGCACCAGTAATATCCTGCAGGAAATCATTAAAAGACAATTTGCAACAAAAAAAGATTACCAGCGCTTTCCTTATGAAAGACTGTTTGATAAGATCGGCATGTCAAGCGCCATCCTGGAGACGGACCCTTCCGGTACTTATATTGGCTCATCATTCATGTATGCTACAGCATTGGATTGGGCAAGGTTTGGACAGTTGTATTTACAGGATGGGATATGGAATGGAGAAAGGATACTGCCGGAAGGATGGGCAAAATATTCCGGAACGGAAACCCCTAATTCAAATGGGCGATATGCAGCTCATTTTTGGGTGGACCATAATGATAAGGAATTTCCAGCGGATGCCTATCTGGCTGATGGATTTGAAGGACAACATGTAAACATCATCCCTTCAGAAAATATGATCATCGTTCGCCTGGGTTGTACCCATGGCGAAAATTTTGATAATACCGGTTTTGTAAAAGATATCCTGAAAGCAAAAAAATAATGCTTTCAGGATATCTGCTTTAAGTATGGTCAAATATTATTTAGCTGGGGTGAGTATAATATTCCTGTACTCCACCGGACCATGATCTCCCTGGAACATTATTGGCCCCGGATCACCTTCCTTGCTATCAATTGCCCCACCGGTAATCCCGGGGATTTCCGCGTTACAGATTATGGTCTTTCCATTTGCCACAACAGTAATCATCCTTCCTGTGAGCGTAATATCATATGCCTGCCATTCTCCTGGTTCTTTGGCAACCATTTCAGTAGGCACCAGGAAGCCATATACCGCACCTAATTGATCATAAGCTGGTCCCGTACCTTTACTGTCTGCCACCTGTACTTCGTAACGGCCACGCAGGTATACGCCACTGTTACTTCCCTTTGGATAACGAAATTCCACGTGTAATTTAAAATCAGTAAAGGTTTGTTCTGTCATGATATTAGCACCTGCTTTAGGACTTTTAAGGACGCCGCCATCTGCCATCCACTGATTTACCCCATCTGCTTTCCAACCCTTGAGGTCAGTGCCATTAAAAAGTGTGATGGGGGCTCCCCATACCGGGTCGTTTGAACGTTTGAGCGAAGGTGCACGCACACCTGTGAAAGCACATTTTTTACCATCAGGCATAAATATTGTACCGGAGATATTCTCAGGTCCCATTATCGTTCCTTCAACCGAGAGATCTCCATTACCCTGTTCCCATTGAGGAGGAATGGAAAAACTGAACTTCCCTTCATTAAAATTAACCTTGGATACCGGTCTTGCACTGCCACCGGATGATACAAAATAACCAACCAGTGTACTCAGTCCTGAATGTTTTACTTCAAGCCAGGCGGGTTTCATTTTACCATCCTCATTGAAGGTTATATCCCACCTGCCTTCAATGGGAGTTGCAAAAAAAAGTAAAAGGCCCTTAGCGCTTACACTCAAAGAGAAAAATGCCATCTGAACAAAGAATAAAGTAAAAAGGGGCAAAGAAAAACGATTATTTTTTTTCATATATGCTTGCATTAAAGTTGATTTCAATCCACAAACGTAAAGATAATATTACACTGTTGCCGGGATAATTCAAAAAGCATGTTAAAGATGAATTTCCAAAAAAACCATTGAAGATGAAGTTTACAAAAAGTGGAGTCATTTTATTCAAATACACAATACATTCCGATAAAGATGACAATGATGGCAATTGACGTTAATCCAAATAAAATCAAATTGTATAATTCGGGAATAGGATTGATGATACTCAATACGCAACTTATAAAGCCCAGGAAAGCACCTACTGCCATAAATGCAAATCCCATGAACTGTTTTTTGGCATTGCACAAACGTTTATAAGCTTTGAGTTGTGCACTGATGGATTCAGCATCCAGTCCCATTGTTTTTAATTTTTCTTCTACGGCAGAAGGATCCATTTTTGTAGCAACCCACTGTTGCAACAGGGATTGATCGATGGTATTTTGTAAAGACATGGCAATCGTATTATGGCTGACTTCAAATTATGAAAAATAACTGAACTTAGAAAATCATGCAGGTTTCTTTGTGTTATTGCGGTGAAACTTTTTCAGGCTATTTTCGCGCATGCATCCTCATATAAGTACGCTCCTTCAATGCATCGACCTGGAAGAACAGGAACAGGAACAGCGTTACCAACTTGATCAGCAACATAGTTTGAAATCGCTTAAGGCAGAAGGACTGGCACTTCATCCCATCAATATTACCCGGAAAACATTCGGGTATGCTGATTACCCGGAGATCAGTTTCCGGCTGCCTTTTCCCACAGAAACCAACCAGTTTAGGGATGGCGCCGCCATAGAATGCTTTTGTACTGGGGAAGAACCAGTAAAAGGTGTACTGATCAGCCTGGATGGAAAGATTGGCGAATTCAGGTTATTTGCGCCTGATTTCCCCGACTGGATCGAAGACGCTGGTGTGGGAATTAAACTCGCCCCTGATACCAGAACAACTGGTATTATGAAAAGAGTGCTCAATGAACTGGAAAATAACAAAAGGTTGTTTACATTATTCCGGCAATTGCATGGAGATATGGCCATTCATCCAAGTAAATCAAGTCTGTCATCTTCAGGTATTCAATACCTAAATACACAATTGAACCAAAGCCAACAAAATGCGGTTAAGGCAATTACAGAGAATGAAGCATTAATAATCATACACGGCCCGCCTGGAACGGGTAAGACCACTACCCTGCTGGAAGGAATTATACAGTTAATCGATAAAGGCGAAAAAATACTGGTTTCCGCACCAAGCAATACCGCCGTTGATCATATCACTAAAGGCTTGATCAGGCAAGGGATTAAAGTACTACGTGTAGGAAATGCCAGTAAAGTTGATGAAGCGATTTTCTCACATACCCCGGAGGGCAGAATGGCCAACAGTAAGGAACAAAAAGAGATCAAACAACTAAAAATAAGGGCTGAGGAATTTCGGCGAATGGCATTGAAATATAAAAGAAGTTTTGGAAAAGCAGAGAGAGAACAGAAAGCACTTCTTTTCAAAGAAGTTAAAAACATACGTTCCGATATCAAAAAACTCCAGGCATATAACGAAGAAAAACTTTTTGCCGAAGCAGAAGTCATTGCAGGAACTCCCATTGGCCTTTACGATGCTGGTTTAAACAGAATGAATTTTCAAACCCTGGTAATAGATGAAGCCGGCCAGTGTATTGAACCCCTGGCATGGTGCATTTTCCCACTGGCAGATAAATATGTATTGGCAGGTGATCATTGGCAACTTCCACCGACTGTTCTAAGTTTTGAAGCTGCAAAAAAAGGATTAAACCGCTCCATTCTTGAAATTGCAACGGAAACCAGTTTCCCGGTATTCCTGCTTAACACACAATATCGTATGCGCGAAGCCATCGCAGGCTTTAGCAGTGATTATTTTTATAACAGTCTTTTACAAACAGCCATCCACCTGAAAAATACAGGAACACACATTTGTTTTATCGATACTGCTGGTTCCGGATACCAGGAGTCGGCAGGAAAAGACGGCAGCAGTTTACAGAATGAAGGTGAACTGAATATTGTGCGGCAATTGATTGAAAGGGAATCATTGGATCCGGAGAAAACAGCTTTTATTTCTCCTTATTCAGGACAGGTTACCGCTGCAAAAGAAATACTGCCATCAGGGATGCGTATCAGTACTATAGACAGTTTCCAGGGACAGGAAAAAGAAATTATCATCGTCTCACTGGTGCGAAGCAATGAAGATGGTGATATCGGTTTTTTAAAAGATTACCGGCGCATGAACGTGGCCATCACCAGGGCTAAGGAACAATTATTTGTGATTGGCGATAGTGCTACCATTGGAGCAGACTCATTTTACAATGCTTTTTTATCCTATGTTGAAAATACGGGCAATTATCATACTGTATGGGAGTATGATGTTTAACCGAAAAGTAAAAAAAGATGCAAAGAATTACTTCTTCCAGATTGGTCCTATTCCTGCATCCCATAACATTTTATTAAAGGCAGGGATTTGATTGTTCAGTAAATCATCCGATTTTGCCTTTAGTACTGCCCACTCTTTATTTAATTCCGCCAACCTGTCTAGGTTTGGCTGGTTCACCCTTGGAATGGAACTTTCTGTTTGGTTCATCAGGAACATATAATTAGCCGTGAACTTGTTCGGGAAATTCTCCACATCATCATAGGCTTTTGATTTCCGCTGCACCATATCTTCATCCCAGGCTTTCATTTGCTTTAATAAACTATCCCCTTGTTTTCTCACTGCATCATATTTTGCATCCGCCGGAATGGCCGGGATAACTTCTTCCAGTTGTTTTTGTTTATCATACAGGGTATTTATCCGTTTATGCATGTCCGCTACTTCATATTCCATCCTGCTCATCAATGCATTGTATTCTGCATAACTGGCGGGGGTAGTTTCATAAAGCGGGTTTGCTAGGATGGTAGCCTCTGTTGCAACTTGCTTGTCGCCCGACTTTAAGTTGAAGCTATATTTACCAGGTGATGCGATATGGCCCGCATAGCTGCTTTCAATATAAACACCTGGCACACCAGGAACTGTTGAATACCGCAAATCCCAGACAAAACGATTGAGCCCTTTGGATTTTGATAACAGGGGATCCCTGCGTGGGCCTCCATCATACCTTTTGTAAAGACTATCTGCTTTTGAACTTAACAATCTGACAAGTTTTCCATCGGCATCCCTGATCTCCAATTCAATTTTATCTGTGGCCTTTAATTCCGGCAGTTGATAATATAGCACCACTCCGGTTGCAGGATTTACCCCATTTAATTTACTGGTACCATCAAAATCAGGATTCGACTGATTTAACTCACTATATGCATTTACCAGGTATGTATCTTCAGGCTGATAAATGGAGAAAGCTGCATTATCCTTTTTATATTGACGTAATAAACCCATGTCATCGAGTATCCAGAAGGCTCTCCCGGAAGTAGCTGCAATAAGGTCGCCTTTATGGATCTTCAAATCAGTAATGGGAGTTACCGGTAAATTCAATTGAAAAGGAGACCATGCTGCACCACCGTTCCATGAAATAAAGAGACCAATCTCCGTACCTGCAAATAAAAGGCCTTTGCGTTGTTCATCTTCCCTGACAACTCTTGTAAATGCATTGTTTGGTATGCCATTATTTATCTTCACCCAGGTTTTCCCATAATCAGTGGTCTTATATAAACCAGGTGTATGATCATTAAACTTATAACGTGTAGTTGCAATATATGCCGTAGCCTTATCATGTGGAGAAACCTCGATGGCATTGATCAGGCATTCCTGCAGTCCTGCCGGGGTTACATTTGTCCATTTCTGGCCACCATCCCTGGTAAGGTATACATAACCATCATCACTGCCTGTCCAGATCACCCCCTTTTCAAGTGGCGATTCAATAATATAACTGAGGGTTCCATAATTTTCTGCACCAACCGCTTCATTGGTATATGGTCCGCCACTCCTGCCCTGTTTTTCTTTTTCATTACGGGTAAGGTCAGGCGAAGCTTCTGTCCAGGTTTTCCCCATATCCCTTGTTCGCAGAAGATATTGCGAACCATGATAGAACGTATTTGGCTCGTGCTTCGACCAGATGATCGGTGCATTCCAATTAAAACGATACTTCATATCCTTAGCATCGCGGCCAAGGTATTGTATCGGTGCAGCCATAACATTTGTACTGCCGGTTGATTTTGTATCAAGAACTTCAATTGTTCCCTGGTAACTGCCGCCCATGACATACCTGGGAGAATCAGGATTGAAAGCCAGGAAAGCACTTTCCCCACCTGCGGAAGCAGTCCAACTGGACGCACCAATGCCTCCGCTGCCTAACTCCCTGTGTGCGATGGAAACCGAAGTATTATCCTGTTGCCCGCCATATATGCGATAAGGAAACTGATTATCTACATTGATGCGATAAAACTGTCCGGTTGGCATATTACTTTGCGTGCTCCAGGTCTTGCCCTGGTTCATGGTGATAACTGCACCGCCATCATCAGCCAGGATCATATTTTTAGGATTATTTGGGTTGATCCAGAGGTCATGATGATCTCCATGTTGTGTATCTAAATTTTCCCAGGTTCTGCCACCATCTTTAGAACGAAGCGCGGGTGCACTCAACACATAAATGGTGTTCTCATTCTGCGGATCGATGAACAATTCAATATAGTACCAGGCACGCTGAACAAGCCGGTGGTCCTTTGTTACGTTTGACCAACTCTTGCCTGCATCATCCGAAACAAATAATCCGCCTGATTCTTTTTCGGAATCACTTTCGATAAGTGCGTACACTTTTTCCGGATTGGATCTGCTAACTGCAATCGACATCTTACCCATTTCTGCAGGCAGGCCCTCAGTCATTTTAGCCCAATTATCCCCGCTGTCGGTTGACTTATATAAACCACTTCCGGGCCCACCACTGGTAACCTTCCATGGCAAGCGACCTCCCTCCCACATGGCTGCGTACATAATCCGTGGGTTATTCATATCCATGGATAATTCAACACAACCCGTTTTATCATCAACATATAATACATTCTTCCAGGTTGCTCCTCCATCAGTTGATTTATAAATACCCCTTTGGGTGGATTTACTGTATAAAGCTCCTTGTGCGGCAACATAAACTATGTTCGGATCCTTTGGGTGTACAATAATGCGGGCAATGTGCTGCGACTGATCAAGCCCTATTTTTTTCCAGGTCTTACCGGCATCGGTTGATTTGTACATGCCATCTCCGTGATGCGTCATAACACCCCTGACAGCATGTTCACCCATCCCAACATATACCACATTGGGATCGCTTTCAGACACTGCAATGGCACCAACAGAACCAGTCTTAAAATAACCATCGGAGATATTCCCCCAGGTGATACCCATATCTTCTGTCTTCCACAGCCCACCACCAGTGGTACCCATATAATACGTGGTAATATCTCCTACCACACCCGAAGCAGTAACCGAACGGCCGCCACGGAAAGGTCCGATGGAACGCCATTTTACCGATTTAAAAACTGCATTATAATCTGTGGTATCAGTATCTTTTTTAGGCTGGGCAGAGACGGATATACAAAAAGAAAAA